>JAMOVZ010000314.1 GCA_027061865.1 Desulfobacterales bacterium | reverse complement strand
CCGGTTGAGGTGGAAAATGCTTTATTGAACCTTTTGTCCCGGATTTTAAAACGAGGGGTTGTAGGGGACAAGAACCTGCTCAATTCAATGCCGACCAAGAAAATCATATTACATGATCTGGAGACTGGAAAGGAGACTGTAGTCACCGGACCGGCTGATTTCTTGGATGTTGAAGAGGCTGCCGACTTCATAAAGGGTGAAGCAAAGGCCCTTAATCTTTCTTTGATGCCAGCGGAGCTCAGGGATGCCACCATTGACCTGGCCATACAACTTGTAAGGCCCAATATCACATTTAACAAAAGGGAGACGGAGCTTCGAAAAGAGGCGGCCATGGAATCTGTCAAGCCTTTCTACTTCAAGGTCAAGAAAGGCGAGATGCTGGTCCGCGAAGGGGAAAAGATAACAAAAGAACACTTACTAAAACTTAGAGAGCACAGTAAGTATTTAAGGCCAAAGAGGCTGTGGGGCCATGTGCCCGCAATGTTTATACTAGTGGGCCTGCTTCTTATGGCCTTTTATTATTTGTCTTTCCGGCCCGCCGTTAAGAATCAGCTTAGGTCCAAAGACCTGATCTTTTGTTCTACTTTGCTACTGGTGATGTTCTTGGTGGTGATGGCCTCCCACTTTGTGGTTTCTGAAATTGTTCGCAGCTTTTCCTCCCTCAGCCCCACATCGCTCCTCTTTGCCATACCAGTGGCCAGCGCCCCTATGCTTGTCTCCATATTTCACGGCCTGAGTGTGGCTAGCGGCTTCGGGGTCGTAGTCTCTGTCCTCTCTGCTCTCGTCCTTGGCCGTGAGGTGGAATTTTTTGTCTATTTTTTCGTGGGCAGCCTTGTGGCGGCCTATGGAGTTAGGGAATGCCGACAACGCGGCGTCTTCATAAAAACCGGCCTCAAGCTAAGCCTCATCAATATGCTGACGGCTTTGGCAATCGAGGCGCTTTATGGCCCTGTATATGGATTGAACATGCTCTATGCATGCGCTTCCGCCTTTGTGGGAGGGATGCTGGTGGCTGTAATCGCAACCGGCAGCGTTCCCCTCATTGAAATGGCCTTTGGCTATACCACGGACATAAAGCTGCTTGAACTTGCAAGCCTGGACCAGCCATTGCTTAGGCAATTGATGCTTGAGGCACCTGGCACTTATCACCACAGTGTAATAGTGAGCAATATGGTGGAGGCAACTGCCAAGGGCGTAGGCGCAAATCCCCTGTTGGCAAAAGTTGCGGCCTATTATCATGATATAGGCAAGATGAAAAAGGCCCTTTACTTTATCGAGAATCAATTGCCCGGCCAGAATAAACACGAAAAGCTTGCCCCTTCCATGAGTGCGCTCATCTTAATATCCCATGTGAAAGATGGAGTGGAACTGGCGAAAAAGCATAAGCTCGGAAAAGAAATAATAGATATAATTGGCCAGCACCATGGCACCAGTCTTATCACCTATTTTTATGAAAAGGCAAAGGAGCAAGCAGAAAAGCGGGGAGGCAAGACCTTTAAAGTAAAGGAGGAAGACTTCAGATACCCCGGTCCCAAACCCCAGACCAAGGAGGCTGGCCTGGTAATGCTTGCTGATATGGTTGAGGCCGCCTCCAAGACCCTTGCAGATCCCACTCCCGCAAGGATCCAAGGGCTTGTCCAAAAGATAATCAACCGGGCCTTTTCAGATGGCCAGTTGGATGAATGCGAGTTAACCCTCAAAGACCTCCACCAGATTGCCAAGAGCTTTAACAAGACCCTCACTGGGATATTTCACCAAAGAATTGAGTATCCAGGCATTGTAGTTGGAAGTTCGGGTGGAAAGAAGGCATCAAATGGAAATCTTGATCAAACTGGACTCTCAGATACCAGGTCTGAAAAAACAGGACATAGAGAGGAAGATGGCAAAACTCTTAGAAGACTTGGGCTTTCATGACAAAGAACTCAGCATCCTCCTTACCTCTGACCAAGCCATTGCCGAGCTTAATAAGACCTATTTAGGCCGCCAAGGCCCTACTAATGTAATAGCATTTCCCATGGAAGACCAGGCCCATGGGGGGAGGCCCATTTCACCCATGCTGGGCGACATCGTTGTCTCGGTTGATACGGCCATAAAAGAGGCCGACCAGACCGGAGAAAATGTAATAGAGGCCATAGATAGATTACTCATCCATGGCCTGCTGCACCTTTCAGGCTATGACCATGAAAGATCAGAGGCCGAGGCCCGTCGGATGCGGGCACAAGAGGAACGCCTCATGGCATTAATCAAGGAGGAATAGTATTATGGCACGTTTGGCAGTCAATGTGGACCATGTGGCAACGGTACGAGAAGCCCGCGGTATTGATGAGCCGGACCCTGTTCTGGCTGCAGGCTTGGCGGAACTTGCAGGCGCAGAATGTATTATTTGCCACCTGAGGGAAGACCGCCGCCACATTCAAGATAGAGATCTCAGGCTATTGCGGGAAACTGTGAAGACCCGCCTGAACCTTGAGATGGCTGCAGTTGATGAAATAGTCGAAATTGCCTGCACAATCAAACCTAATCTCTGCACCCTTGTTCCGGAGCGACGTGAAGAGCTTACAACTGAAGGCGGGCTGGATGTAATTGCAAGGCCAGGGCTATATACTAAAGTGGTTGAAAGGCTGAAGCAGGCCGGCATAAATGTAAGCTTTTTTATTGATCCAGATCCCGACCAGGTCAAAGCCTCACGCGATTGTGGTGGAGATATCGTAGAAATCCATACGGGCCACTATTCTGAAGCCCGATCCGAGCCGGAGGCCCAGGAGCGCTTTAAGGCCATTGTGCAGGCTGTGGAGGCAGCCCACAAGCTCGAACTTCGCATAAGCGCAGGCCACGGCCTCAACTATGTAAACATAAAGCGCTTCCGAGTCCTCCCCCAAATAGAAGAGTACAGCATCGGCCACAGTATCGTGGCAAGGGCCGTTATCGTAGGCTTTGAGCGGGCCGTCCGAGAAATGGTTGAATTGGTAAAGGACTTCTAAGGGCCTTATGATATACGGAATCGGAGTGGATCTGGTAAACATTGCGCGAATGGAAAGAGTGCTCCGGAGATGGGAAGATAGGTTCGTCCACCGGGTCTTCACCCCGTTTGAGATAGAATCCGCGCAAAAGAGGAAGCACCCTGCCTCTGCCTTTGCCTTGAGGTTCGCGGCCAAGGAGGCCTTCTCCAAGGCGGTGGGCCTTGGAATGAGGAGGGGGGTTAGGTGGAGGGATATTGAAGTGCTAAACGACTCCCGAGGGAAACCTTACTTGAAACTTTACGGTTTTTGTTCAGAGCTATGTCAAAAAGAAGGTATTGAGGGGATTCACCTCTCTCTATCAGATGAGGCAGGTCAAGCAGTAGCAATGGTGGTTTTGGAGAGAAAGCATGCGCCTTGTAAAAGCCAGTGAAATGCAGGAGATGGACAGGAAGACCATCCAGGAGCTCGGTGTCCCTGGTGTGGTGCTTATGGAAAACGCGGGCCGGGGGGCATCACGGGCCTTTCTGGACCACTTTCTCCCTGAGCCGGGTGCCAAGGTGGTTATCGTGTGTGGCAGGGGGAACAATGGTGGAGATGGCTATGTGGTGGCCAGGTACCTACATAATGCGGGGCTCAAGCCCGCGGTTATAATCTTGTCCCCCTTGGATAGGATCCAAGGAGATGCCCTGATAAATCTAAACATAATTCAAGCAATGGGCCTTGAAATCCTGGTAAGGCCAGACGTTGAGAGTTGGAATGAGACTTATGGTATTTTAGACAAGGCCCATTATGTGGTAGACGCCATCCTGGGCACAGGGATTAACTCCCCTGTAAGAGAGTTTTATGCCAAGGTCATAGAAGACATAAATACCTCTTGCAAGCCCGTGATGGCCATAGACATCCCTTCAGGCATTAATGCAGACACTGGCGCCATTATGGGGGTGGCGGTGCGCGCGGATCTAACTGTAACCTTTGGATTCCCGAAACTAGGTCTTTTCATATTCCCCGGGGCCTCCCTTGCAGGAAGGGTAATGAGGATTGATATCTCCATCCCCAAAGGAGTGAGCTCCCAGGTGCCATCCTTTGCCCATCTGATAGAGCCGGATGATATCGTGGAGGTCCTGCTTCCTCCTAGGCCCGACATTCATAAGGGCCACAGGGGCCACCTGTTGATTCTCGCCGGCTCCCCTGGAAAGACGGGAGCTGCTTGCCTTGCGGCCTTAGGCGCTCTCAGGGCAGGTGCAGGCCTTGTGACAGTGGGGGTGCCTGAAGGTCTCAATCCCATTTTGGAGTCAAAGCTCACGGAGGCCATGACCACTCCACTTCCCGAGACCCCTGATGGAACGCTTTCCGCAAAAGTATTGGATATGATGCCAGAGCTCGTCAAGGGAAAGACCGCACTTGCCCTGGGGCCGGGACTAAGCACCAATCCAGAGACAGTGGAGCTGGTCCGAGAGATTATAACCTCATCGCCCCTCCCAATGGTAATAGACGCTGATGGCCTAAACGCATTGGCAGGTAAAACCGACCTCATCGATCGTGCCAAGGCCCCTGTAATCATCACGCCACACCCAGGCGAGATGGCCCGCCTCATGGGTTCTACCAGCGCCCAAGTCCAGGCAAACCGAATCGGTGTTGCCACTTCATTTGTGCAATCCCACCCATGTTGCCTGGTGCTCAAAGGGGCAAGGACCTTGATTGCGACCGGGGACGGCCGGGTATGGGTCAATCCCACAGGCAATCCCGCCTTGGCAAGCGGGGGCTCTGGAGATGTGCTTACCGGCCTTGTGGCAGGGTTTCTTACTAGAGGCATCAATCTAGAGCTTTCAGCCATTTCCGGTGTGTATCTCCACGGGTTAGCAGCAGATTTGCTGGCAGAAGAGATGGGAGAGACCGGAGTGATGGCTGGGGAACTAGTCGATGTGATACCCCACTTGATGAGCTCTCTTGCCCGGGATGAGTGGCCATTGAGAGAGCCCCCACTTCACGGAGACCTGTATCAGCCCCTATGAACCCATCCGGCCCAATGAAGCTTGCAGTGCGGTCCAACTCTTCAGAGGAAACTGTTGGCCTTGGGCAGAAACTGGGCAAGTTGTTGACAAGCGGAGATGTTGTGGCTTTAATTGGTGAGCTTGGAAGTGGGAAGACCTGGTTCACCAAAGGGATCGCCCGCGGCCTTGATGTGCCTGCTGAGACTATAGTCACAAGCCCCTCTTTTACACTGGTGAATTGTTATGAGGGGCGGCTGCCCCTCTACCACATGGACGGCTACAGGTTGGAGGAGGCATCAGAGTTTATCAATGCGGGACTCGAAGAATACTTTTATATGGATGGGATATCAGTGCTCGAGTGGGCAGACAAGTGGCCAGAGCTCCTTCCTGCATGGCACCTCAAAGCGCGCTTCAAAATACTGGGGCCAGATTCTAGGGAAATTACATTTGAAGGCAACCATCCCAGGGCGCGCCAGATTATTGAAGCAATAGAAGAAGAGTTGATGAGGGAGAACTAGAAGAATGGGCGTAATTGTTCAAAAGTATGGAGGGACATCTGTAGGCAGTATTGAAAAGATCAAGGCAGTGGCAGAAAGAGTAATAGAAGGCCATAGGCAAGGACACAAGATGGTGGTGGTGCTCTCTGCCATGGCTGGGCAGACTGATGGACTCATTGACCTGGCCCATAAAATCAGCCCTGAGCCCGATCTCCGGGAACTCGATGTGCTCATGGCCACAGGAGAACAAGTAAGCGTCGCCCTATTTGCAATGGCAGTCAAGTCCATGGGTTACAATGCTTGTTCTCTATTGGGATTTCAGGTGCCCATTCATACCGATGCCCTATACGGCAAGGCAAGGATCCAGGATGTGGACACGGCCAGGATCATGAGGGAACTGGACCAGGGCAGAATAGTGACAGTGGCAGGTTTCCAGGGGTTGGATTCAGACGGAAATATCACCACACTTGGCAGGGGCGGCTCAGATACTACGGCGGTGGCACTGGCCGCGGCGCTGGGTGCAGAGGTGTGCGAGATATTCACAGATGTAGACGGGGTCTATACCACAGACCCCAATATATGCCCGAAGGCTAGGAAACTTGACAAAATCTCTTACGAGGAGATGCTGGAGATGGCCAGCCTTGGGGCCAAGGTCCTGGAAATCAGGGCTGTTGAATTCGCAAAAAAATTCAATGTTCCCATACATGTAAGATCCACATTCAATAGGGAGAAAGGGACCATGGTAGTACCAGAGACCAAAGACATGGAAAAAATCGTAGTGTCAGGCATTACTTACAACAAGAACGAGGCCAGAATAACCATCAAAAAGGTGCCTGACCGCCCGGGGATTGCCGCCCAGATCTTTGAGCCCGTGTTTCGTTCTGGGATTGTGGTGGATATGATTGTCCAAAATACTAGTGAAGATGAGATCACTGACCTTACGTTTACGGTGCCTAAGCCAGATTTTCATCGGACATTGAAGTTGGTAAAAGAGGTGGCACGCGATATTGGGGCAGAGGCGGTGCTGGGAGATGAGGATATCGCAAAGGTATCCATAATAGGGGTGGGCATGAGGACTCACGCGGGAGTAGCCCAGCAGATGTTCAAGGCCCTTGCAAAGGAGAACATAAACATAATGATGATAAGCACCTCGGAAATAAAGATCTCCTGTGTGATTGAAGAAAAATATACAGAGCTTGCAGTGCGGACTTTACACGAGGCATTTGGACTGGACCGTGAAGCAGAGCCTGAATCATGATTGTGCAAGAGGGGCGTTGGGGCTTCTGCTGATTTTGGCCCTTCTTAACCTATCTGCTCAGACAGATTTCACCTTCCACAGCCCTTGGCCTCACTCGGAAAAAGCTGAAATATCTACATGCCAAGTCTTTTTGGAGATTAAGGGGGATGTGGTAAGGCCGGGGCTCTACTGTTTTTCAAGCCCTCCTTCCCTTTCGGAGGCCCTTGCCCGGGCTGGTGCCCCCCTCTCTTCCATAAATAAAACAACGGAGTCCTTACCAAAAGAACCATTGGCTTCCGGGACAACCATAACTGTAACATGCCCTGACAATGGCCCTTTAAGGGTGAATCGCTCAAGCATGAATGCGTTTTGGAGGTTTACCCTGGGAATTCCAATCTGCCTTGACAAAGAATCCGCCGAGGGGCTTACAGCACTTCCCGGGATTGGGGAGAAAATGGCCCGCGCCATAGTTGAGACCAGAGAGAGGTTGGGCGGTTTTACCCACCTTTCGCAACTCCGCTTAGTCCCTGGGATCGGGCCCAAACTGATGGGCAAGATCAGGCCTTACTTGACATTGTGTGCTGATTCCGAGTAAGAATCTTTATCATGAAGGTAAAGCAAAGGATACCAGAGTGGATTTTAGGGGTCGTATTGACCCTGTTTTTCCTTTTTATAATCACAACAGGGGTGTTGGACTTTACCCAGCCCCTGGAAATGAAGACATTCGACCTCAGGGCTCGGCTGGCCGCCCCCGGCGAAAGGAATCCTGACATAGAACTGGTGGTAATAGATGACAACGATCTCTTGGAGATAGGCCGTTTCCCCTGGCCAAGGGACATTATTGCAAAGGGTATCGAAAACATTGCCCTTGCAGGGGCCAAGGTTATTGCCCTCGACATCCATTTTCCAGAGCCAGAAGAACCGATCGGCCTCAAGAGCCTCAAGGAGTTGAGGAAAAAGTATGAACTCTCCGGCTTGAATCGGCTACCCAGGGGAAAGAGTTTTTTAGAAGAGTTGGACAGGGTAGTAGCAGACCTTGACCATGATCAAAAGCTCTATGAGGCCATCAAGGGTGCGGGCAACGTGGTTCTTCCCATCTACTTTGATGTGACGAGCACCGGCCGCGACCAGGAGGTCCCCTCCTTTATTCCCAAGCACATGTTTAAAATCGTAAAGGGTGTGGAAGAAGAATGGGCGGTGAGTTCCTTGTTGTGGCTGTCAAAGGTAAAGCCCTTGCTGCCCAAATTTGCCGAGGCTGCTGCAGGCATCGGCCATCTCAACCTCTTCCCTGACCAAGACGGTTACGTGAGAAATTACGTCCACGTGGTAGGCTATCTCAAGGACATATATTTCCCCTCACTGGCAATGTCCATAGTAAAGCTATACAAAGGCCTCAACGACTCAGACATAACTGTTGAGCTGGGAAGAGGGATCTTTCTGAAAGAGA
>JAMOVZ010000313.1 GCA_027061865.1 Desulfobacterales bacterium | reverse complement strand
AAAGCACAGGCTCGGTGACTGAATTTAGGAACCTGACAATGGGATTGAAGGGATCTGGGTTAACCCAAGAAATTACTGCGCGCGCTATGATAATCCACATGTATAAAGTCAAGGCAATATCCAAAACCTTGGCCACGGCACCCAAAAGATTACCTAATACAAACATTCTCTTTTTCCCCTAGTTTTCTCTGGCCCATTCGACACAATCATTGCCGCCACCCTCTCTCCAGGTCCACGCCCCCTAAGATAAGGATTAAACCCGGTTAGTCAACATTATCCATCCCACGCCAATATCTTTGCAATTAGTAAAAGAGGCTCTGAATCTCATCAAACTAGAATCCTTAACCTCGCATTTGGAAATCAAGCATTAAAACATAACTCAAGACCATAATCACTTCACTCCTAATCCAAGATCTCGAAGGCAGAAATGGCCCCATGACACCTGCAGGAGGTGGCTATTAGCCATTTTTTTTGTGACCCTTCCGTGACCTTGCGTTTGAAAGAGGCCAGCTCCCCGATAGGATATCCCCCCACACCAGGGGCAAGTTGCCTGCTCCGGATTACTGAAACACCGTAGCCTTCTGCTTTTACGCCTTCCAATATTTTGTAAAGAGGTATTCGCCTCTCCCCTGTCACGGTGCACTCAGGAGGCTCAGGGCAGTCCTCAGGACAAAGAAAATCCGCATGACTCAGATAGACCGTGCCATCTTCACCCCTCATTCGAAATGCCACATGGGGGAGGAGCCTGTCAGGAATATTCACTCCCCTTATTATCCCCGGCCCCGAATATGTCTTCAGGAACCACTTATAGGCCAAATGAATAGGCAAGGCAGGTACTATTATTACTTTTTGGCTGAAAAGCCCGCCGTGGTCTGCCAGGAATTGGACGCCATCTCCCACCACCGCCTGATCGCAGCTATCCTGCATGGGCCCTAATCTGTCAGGGTCTTGATCCACCACCCAGACCCTAAACCCTCCTTTGCTAGAGAGGGCACGGGCAGCTTTGGAGCCGAATTTCCCGGCGCCAATCACCAAAATTTTTTCAGGATCGCCAACCTGATCCACGCCTTCTCCTGCGCCCAGACTATCTTGTAGGGAATATTCAAAAAAGGGGATGCCAGAGCAGTCCATAAGCCGGGTTCTGTTCCCGGCACTCAACCCTCACCAAAATAGTAGGTGTGACAGCTCTTGCACCTAAGCACCCACTCAAGGTTGAGTGCCGGGCGATGGCCATTCATCTAGCCCCGGTGTTACCACCGGGGTCAAGCGACCTACCCGGGAACTCGGGCGGACCACCCTCAGACGTTCCCCTATTTGGTCTTGCTCCAGGTGGGGTTTGCCTAGCTCCTGCCGTCACCGGCAGGACTGGTGAGCTCTTACCTCACCCTTTCACCCTTACCAAGCACCGGGCTCTGGGCCCGAGGCCTGGCGGTCTCCTTTCTGTGGCACTTTCCTTCCCGTCGCCGGGACTGGGCGTTACCCAGCACCTTGTCCTGTGGAGCCCGGACTTTCCTCCCGGCACTCAACTCCTAGGCAGAACTCCCTGAAAAATTCCCGCATAAGCTCCCAGACAAAGGCAGAAATCAGTCAGCAGAGCCCTGTCCAGCAGTTGAGTGCCGGGCGGCCATCTGTCCTACTCTGGCATCCCCTTTAAAGTTAACCACTATATGTTAAAGAACCACTGGCTGAAGATACTTTTATCAGTATTAATCAGTTGAAGCAGAAGTTGTAAGATCTTTGAAATGTTCTGCATCACCCCAATAGATGATACGGTTGCAGTTAGGGCAGCTCATCAGGTCATCCCCCCTGATGAGCTCATTAAACTTCTGAGGAGGAATGCCCATGTGACAGGTCTGGCACACCCCCTTTATTACAGGGCTTATGGCAAGCCCCCCTTTTCTTCCCCTTAAATTATTATAATGCCTGAGGAGGCCCTGGTCAATCTGCTCACATAACCGCCCTTTCTCCTTTTCCAGCTGCTCAAGTTCTTGGTCCAGCTTTTTCATCTGTTTCAGGATTTCCTTTTCTTCCTTTTTGCACTCTTGCTGTAATTGTTTGCGCTCCTTTTCCAGCCCCTTGCACTCCTCCTCCAGGGCCTCGATCGCTTCCATTAACTCCAGGGCCCTTTCCTCCAACAGCCCCTTATCCCTCTCTAAATCATCTATCTCCTTTAAGGCCGCCCTATATTCCTTGTTTGAGGAGATGCTGGAAAGCTTTGCCTGGCTCTTTTTCCTTTTCTGCTCAAGGTCCTCAATCTCCCGCTCTGTATCCCTTTTCTCCTTTTTCAGCCGCTCCAGTTCTTCCCTTTTTGCCTGAAGCTCCATTTGGAATTCTTCCACCTTTCTCTGAAGGACCTCTATCTTGGCAGGGCCCTCATTTTTCTTCTCGGTGATCGTCTCTATCCTCTTGTCGCACTCTTGAAGTTGAATCAAGACCTTTATCTTTTCTTGCAATTTTCTCCACCTCTCCAGAAAAATTTTTCAAACAAACAAGAAAGGATCCTGCTCCCTGTTAAAAAAAATGACCTGTATTTCCCAACCCAACTCGTTACAGAGCCTTTCAAAGGAGCCGCGAAGGGCACCCATGGCAACAACTTCAGTCGAAAAGTGCCCTCCATCCACTACGGTAAGGCCTGAGGCTTCGGCCTCTCGGGCCTGATGATACTTCAGATCCCCCGTAAACAAAACATCTGCCCCGGAGGAGACGGCGGCTTGGATGAAGTCACCCCCAGAGCCGCCGACAACTGCCACCCTTGTGACTTCCTCCTTCTTTGGATTCACGACCCGAGCCACCTTGACCCCGAAAATCCCCTTCACATTTCCAATAAAGGCCTCAAAAGGGAGCGGCTTGGGCAAAAAACCCACCCTGCCCATCCCAAGCCCCCCTTCCCCAGGGGAAGGGACCAAGGGTTCGACCCCCTCCAGGCCCAAGAGATTGGCCAAGACGTAATTGACCCCTTCTTTGGCCGCATCCAGGTTGGTGTGGACACTCACTATGGATACGCCTTCTCGAATGGCCTCAAAGAGCACTGGACCTGGTCCAGTGCCGGCCTCTATATTGGTGATGGGCTTGATTATTAACGGATGATGGGTGAGCAGGAGTTGAGCCCTTTCCGCTATTGCTCCCTTAAGGGTGGCCAGTGATGGGTCCAAAGCCACAAGCACCTTATCCACCCGAGCATCCAGAGAACCGACTTGGAGACCGGGGTTGTCCCACTGCTCTGCTAGTTCTTTTGGAGCAATCCTGTCCAACGCCTCCAAGATATCTCTAACCAGGGGTTTCATATGGGAAGTCTGAACCCTCCTAGGACAAAATTTAAGGGGCGCACCTGATGGCGGTGCGCCCCTTAGAGGGTTGTATGCTCAAGCTCTGTTTCATCTCGTCGGGTACCTTTGCTTTGGGATTAATTGTTGGTGGGCCCACCTGGCCTCGAACCAGGGACCTACCGGTTATGAGCCGGTGGCTCTTCCAACTGAGCTATGGGCCCCTTAATCCCAATATTAAAGTTTGGAACTACTCCGAAGTTTTGTCAAGCAAAAAGCTGCCGGACCCGCTACTCCACAAAGCTCTTCAGCTTCCGGCTCCTGCTTGGATGGCGGAGTTTTCTCAAGGCCTTGGCCTCAATCTGCCTTATCCTCTCCCTTGTCACATCAAAATCCCGGCCTACTTCCTCCAAGGTATGATCCGCCTTCTCCCCAATCCCGAACCTCATACGAAGGACCTTTTCCTCACGAGGTGTCAGGGTGGCAAGCACTTTGCGGGTCTGCTCTGCCAAGTCAAAGTTGATGACCGCATCAGCAGGAGAAAGGACCTTCTTGTCCTCAATAAAGTCACCCAGGTGACTGTCTTCTTCCTCGCCAATGGGTGTTTCCAGAGAAATGGGCTCCTTTGCGATCTTCAGGACCTTTCTCACCTTTTCCAGCGGGAATTCCATCTTTTCCGCTATCTCCTCTGGAGTAGGCTCCCTTCCGTGTTCTTGGACCAGATAGCGTGAAGTCCTGATGAGCTTATTGATGGTCTCTATCATGTGCACAGGTATCCTGATGGTCCTGGCTTGGTCGGCAATGGCCCTTGTAATGGCCTGCCTTATCCACCATGTGGCATAGGTGCTGAATTTATATCCCCTCTGGTACTCGAACTTGTCAACTGCCTTCATGAGACCGATGTTGCCTTCCTGGATCAGGTCCAGGAATTGGAGCCCCCTATTGGTGTACTTCTTGGCAATACTTACAACCAATCTCAAGTTGGCCTCAATCAGCTCGCTCTTTGCCTGTTTGGCCTTTTCAAGACCCCGCTCAACCTTCTTGACGGTCTCTTTCAACTGCCTGGGAGTCATTCCTGTGCGCTCCTTGAAGTCGCGAAGCACCGCCTGGGCCTCCTCCACCTTGGCCTTCATCTCCAGCAGCTCTGACTTCTTCATTTTCAGCGGGGTTATGATATCTTCGTCAGAGGCCTTCTTGGGAATCTTGGCAAAACACTTCTTCAAGTAAGAAACAGGTTTTCCCCCTGCTCGGACCATGCAGTCAGCAATTTGTTTTTCTGCCTCGTCCAACTGGTTAACAGTCGCGCGCAGCCTTTTGACCATCTCGTCGAGCTGCCTCTTTTCCAAACGGAAACTTTCGATGAGCTCACGAATCTTCTCGGTCTTTTTGTCGATTTCGGCTGTAAGTTTCTTCTTTTTGGCCTCAGAAATCCGGGTCTTCATCATTTCACGGCGAAGCATGCGCTTCTCTTCATAAAGCGCTTCAACCTGCTTGATCAAGTGAATAACCGCCTGTTTCCTCTCGCCCATCTGGGCGTGGCTGTCCTCATCCTCCAGGTCGTTTACCACGTCCTTGAGCTTGACTTGGCCGGCTTCCAGTTTGCGGCCTAGATCAATAATATGCTCCACCCCAATGGAGCAGTCGAGCAATGCCTTTAGGGCCTGTTTCTCTCCAGCCTCTATACGCTTTGCTATCTCCACCTCACCTTCCCGGGTAAGCAGGGAAATGCAGCCCATCTCTTTTAGGTACATCTTCACGGGATCAGAAACCCTGCTTCCTGTATCTGCACTCTCCGCCCGGAGAGTGGCTCTAGCCTCCAGCTTGGCTTGCCTCTTCTTGAGCCTTTTGGACTTCTCGATCTCTTCCTTAGCCGCCTCGTCGATGACCATGATATCCAGCTCTTCAAACATCATCATGAGGTCATCGAGTTCTTCCTCAGAGGAGACCATCTCCTCGGGCAGATCGTCGCTGAGCTCTTCATAAGTTATGTATCCCTTGTTTTTACCGATATCGATGAGCCGCTTGAGGTTCACCATATCCGTGTTCTTGGCCATTGGGTTCCCCCTCCTAAAGGTTAGTTTCAATGGGGCCCGGCAGCCCGGGCCTTCATCTTCAGGGCCTCATTGAGTGCTGCCATGTCACCCCGTGCCTTGGCCTCTTTGATGAGAGAGGCCACCTTTATCTCCTCTATCTTGTCTTCGAACTCCCTGACAGCGGTCTCAACCCCCTCAGGGCCGTAAAAAGAGGGCATCACCAGGATCTCCCTCAATTCCCTTTCTGCCTCAGGGTCTTGTAGCGAGTCCAGCACCCTTTCAAGCCACTTGTCCCCACTACCCTCCCCTATTTGAAATAAGGCTCTGGCAACCTTTTCCATCACAGGGTCAGAGAGCAGCAAGGGCCACTCCGTCTTGGACAGCCTGTACCGTGCCTCCTCATGATGCACTATAAGATTTAAAAAGTGGATGTCGCGGTTATACCTTGTAACGCTCTTTACGCTCGAAATCTTCTCCTTGAGCCTGCCCGACTGGACTTTACCCCCGGAGGCCTTTTTCTGATAGCCTTTGAGCTCCTCCCACAGGGAGCCTTCCCCTACGCCCAATGCTTCAGAAAGTTGCCTCAAATAGGCGGCACGCATGGTATAGCTCTTCAATTGAGCAAGGGAAGGAAGCATCTCCTTCAGGATCTGCACCTTTTGTTCCACGCCCTGCCCCCGAACCCTGACCCTGTGAAGGTAGAAATCAAACATGGGAGCGGCAGAGTCAAGGAGCTTTATAAACTCCTGCGGTCCTTCTTGGTTTACGAAGCTGTCAGGGTCGTGCCCCTCGGGGAGCACAACGGCCTTGCCCACAAGCCCCTGGTTGAGGAAGATGGGCAGACTGTTTAGTACCGCCTTTTTGCCAGCCTCGTCAGAATCAAATACGACTATTATTTCGGGGGCATAGCCTTTAAGTCTCCGGACATGCTGTTCGGTAAGGGCGGTGCCCAAAGTTGCCACCACCTCGCCTATCCCATTGCCTTTGAGGGCCAATAGGTCCATGTAGCCCTCAACCACTACGGCTCTGCCCGCCTCTCTTATGGGCTTGTAGGAATTGTGAAGCCCATAGAGCACATCCCCCTTATGAAATACGGGGCTTTCAGGGGTGTTCAAGTACTTGGGCATCTCATCGCCCAAGGCCCTGCCGCCAAACCCCACCACCTGGC
>JAMOVZ010000312.1 GCA_027061865.1 Desulfobacterales bacterium | reverse complement strand
CGGAGGCAAGGGCAGGCTGCCAGAGCCGGGAGCGATTTTTGAAAGAATAAAAGGGATAATTGCCCCGAAAGACCTGGAAGATTACAAATTGCTGGTAACAGCTGGCCCCACGGTGGAGCCCATAGACCCTGTTCGGTTTATAAGCAATCATTCCTCAGGGAGGATGGGCTATGCCCTTGCCAGAGCGGCTCGAGACAGGGGCGCCCACGTGGTGTTGGTAAGCGGCCCTACCTCGTTGACACCCCCCTATGGTGTGGAATTCCATAGGGTGGAAACTGCCCAAGAAATGAAGGAAGTAGTGGTTGACACGGCTCCACAATGCGATGCGGTGATAAAGGCTGCAGCAGTGTCTGACTACAGGCCAAAGGCCCAGGCTTCACAAAAGCTTAAGAAAGGCGCTAAGACCTTGAAGCTTGAGCTTGTAAAAAACCCTGACATATTGGCG
Organism: Desulfobacterales bacterium; assembly: GCA_027061865.1. GTDB lineage: Bacteria > Desulfobacterota > DSM-4660 > Desulfatiglandales > Desulfatiglandaceae > JALVMN01. Next base: position 7,690 of record JAMOVZ010000312.1, on the reverse strand, counting down.
GAGCTAGGGAAGATGAAAGACAAGGCCCCTGGAAGGCCGATTCTGGTGGGATTTGCCGCCGAGACTCAGGATCTGCTTGCAAATGCCAGGAAAAAACTAGAGGCCAAGAACCTGGACATGATTGTGGCAAATGATGTTTCCCGCTCCGATGCGGGCTTTCAGGTGGAGACCAATCAGGTGAAGTTGATCTTCAGGAACGGCGGGATTAAAGAACTCCCATTGATGTCAAAGGAGAAAGTGGCCCACAAAATCCTGGACCACGTAAAGGATATGCTGGGGGCCTGATTTCACAAGCCCAAAGGCTTTTGTTTGGATTTCAACATATGGAAAAGACCAGATTTCAACAGGAACTTACTGATATTCTTTCCTCCCTGAAAACAGCCGTAGCCTTGGCAGAGGAGCTGGATTTGGAACCTCCCCCGCTTCCTGGCAGAGGGGGGCATGAGATGAAGGCACAAGAGGGAATTCAGAAATCTTTGGGAAAGATTCAAGACCTTGAGGAACTAAGGGCTTTTCTGGACGGCTGCACCCGCTGCGCCCTTCACAAGGGACGCAAAAATATAGTCTTTGGTGAAGGTAATCCTGAGGCGAGGCTTGTATTTGTGGGTGAAGGCCCTGGCAGGGAAGAGGATGAGACAGGGAGGCCGTTTGTAGGAGATGCGGGCAAACTTCTGACAAAAATAATAACAAATGGAATGGGGCTGAGGCGGGAAGATGTCTTTATCTGCAATGTGGTAAAGTGCCGTCCCCCTGGAAATCGGGATCCCAAGGAGGAAGAGATCAAGGAGTGTCTACCTTTTTTGCGGCGCCAGTTGGAGATCATCAAACCCGAGGTGATATGTGTGCTGGGAAGGGTGGCCGGAGCGGCCCTTTTGGGGAAGGATTTCAGTATAACAAGGGACAGGGGAAAGTGGTTCAGCTACATGGGAATTCCTCTGATAGCCACTTTTCATCCCGCGTATGTATTGAGAAATCCTCAGGCAAAGCGGCCGGTTTGGGAGGACATCAAAAAGGTGATGAGTCGACTTGGCTTGGAGGTTGGCACGCGGAATGGCTAGAGGCAAACAAAAATTAGCTGGAAAATGGGCGGCACTGACAGTGCTGTTGCTTGTTCTGCCCTTTTGCGCTCCAGCCGCCTGTCTTGCCCAGGACAAGGCCCTCATAGTGGAGCTTGAGGGTGCCATAAATCCTGCCTCAGCCATGTTTCTTGAGCGCGCGCTGCTCAGGGCAAAGGAGATGGGGGCAAGTCTTGTGATCATCCGGTTGGACACCCCTGGTGGCCTTGCATCCTCCATGCGCACCATGGTTAAGGCCATCCTAAACTCTCCTGTCCCGGTGGTGGTTTGGGTGGGGCCCAGCGGGGCAGGAGCCGCCTCTGCCGGGGTCATGGTCACCGTTGCGGCCCATGTGGCTGCCATGGCCCCGGGCACGAACATCGGCGCTGCCCACCCAGTAATGGCAGGGGGCAAAGAGATTAACAAGACCATGTCAGAGAAAGTGGTAAACGACATGGCCTCCTATGGCCGAGGCATTGCGGAGCAAAAGGGCCGGAATGGCGAGTGGGTGGAAAGAGCCATCAGGGAGAGTGTTTCCATAACTGCGGAGGAGGCCGTAGAGCTAAAAGTTGTGGACCTGGTGGCAAAGGACCTGGATGACCTCTTGAAGAAGCTGGATGGATGGGAGGTCACAGTCCTTGGAAACAAGATGACCCTTAGGACCTCCGGCCTTCAAAGGGTCCACTACCATCCAGGCCTTAGAGACAAGATACTGAAGGTCATAAGTGATCCCAACATTGCATATATCCTCATGATGATAGGGATGGCAGGGCTTTACTTCGAGCTTGCCCATCCCGGTGCCATCTTTCCTGGGGTAATAGGGGCCATAAGCCTTATTTTGGCCTTCTATTCCTTTCAGACACTGCCTGTCAACTACGCTGGGTTGCTCCTGATAGCGCTTGCTATCCTCTTTTTTGTGGCAGAAATAAAAGTGACAAGTTACGGGGTTCTTTCCCTAGGGGGGGTGGTTTCCCTTACTCTCGGCTCCATAATGTTGTTTGAAGATGTAATGGTCTCGCTGAGATTGATGCTGCCAACCCTGGTTTTGGTGGGTGGTTTCTTTGTGGTGGTGGCAAGCCTTGCATTTAAGGCCATAAGGGCTAAACCCAAGAGTGGACCTGAAGGATTAGTGGGGGAAATTGGGGTAGCGAAAAAAAGGCTGGATCCAGAAGGACTGGTCTTTGTGCATGGAGAGTATTGGAATGCCGTCGCCTCGGAGCCCATCGAAGAGGGGGAAAAGGTGGTGGTGGAGGCAGTAGAAGGCCTTCAACTGAAAGTGAAACGGGCTGGCCCACAAGAATAGCAAGGAGGAGACCATGTTTTACATGTTTGCAGCTGTATTGATCGTCATGTTCCTGGCCTCGGCCATCCGGGTGCTGAGGGAGTATGAGAGGGGCGTTATCTTCAGGCTGGGGCGGCTTATCAAGACCAAAGGGCCTGGGCTCATCATATTGATCCCAGTGATAGATAAAATGGTAAAGGTGAGCCTGAGGCTGGTCACAATGGATGTGCCATCTCAAGATGTGATCACCAAGGACAATGTCTCGGTCAAGGTCAACGCTGTGGTCTATTTCAGGGTCATGGACCCTGACAAGGCAGTAGTGGAGGTGGAAAACTACCTTTTTGCTACTTCCCAACTCGCCCAGACAACGCTGAGGAGCGTTTGCGGCCAGATGGAACTGGACGAACTCCTCTCCGAGAGGGAAAAGATCAATACCAGGCTCCAGAGCATCCTGGATCACCATACAGACCCTTGGGGTATCAAGGTTACCACGGTGGAGGTGAAGCACATAGACCTTCCTCAGGAAATGCAGCGCGCCATGGCCCGCCAAGCAGAGGCCGAACGGGAGCGGCGCGCTAAGGTGATTAACGCTGAGGGTGAATACCAGGCAGCAAATCGCCTGGCAGAGGCGGCAGCCATCATTAGCAGGCATCCAGAGGCATTGCAATTGCGCTATCTTCAGACCCTGAGGGAGATATCTTCTGAAAGCAATTCCACTACCCTTTTCCCTATTCCCATTGATTTGCTGAAGCCTTTTTTGGCTAAAGGCGAAAAGGGGGAGTAGCCGGGAAAGAGATGAAAGAATAAAGAGTAAGATAGAACTTCAGGAGGTGACTTATGGAAGAAGAGGTGAAAGAACAAGGAACGCAAACAGAAGGGAGAGACGAGATAAAAGAGCCTGAAAAACCGCTGGACAAATTGACGGCTCCTGAACTCCGGGAGATTGCCAAGCAGATTCCTGGTGTGGAAGGTGTCCACGCTATGAAAAAGGAACAGCTCCTGGAAATTATAAAGAAGCACAGGGGTATTGATGACAAGGCTCCCAAAAAGGTAGAAAAGGCCACTGTCAAAGAGCTCAAGAATAAGATCGCCCAGTTTAAGGCCGAAAAGGGGGAGGCCAGAAAGGCAAAAGACAAGAGAAGGACGGAGATCCTTCGGAGAAGAATAAATCGACTCAAAAAACAAACAAGAAAGCTGGCTCGGGCTTGATAAAGGTTGCAGTCGAGGAAAAGGCCCCTTGGATGGGGCCTTATCGTTTGTTTTTGGCTTTGGCAGCTCTCTTAAACCCTTGCAAGGAGCTATGCCTTATGGCCAGCTTGCGGAAAGGTAAAAAACAGTGGGCAGCCCTGAGCAAGGCCGGGTAGCAGCGGTAATAGCAGCAGGTGGGGAGGGGACAAGGATGGAGGCGCCTATCCCCAAGCAGTTCTTGGAGCTAGGTGGCCGGCCTATTCTCACAATCACCCTTCTTGCCTTTGAAAAGGCCCGGAGTGTGGATTCGGTCTTTGTGGTGGTTCCACCCGGTCAGGAGGAATATTGCTGGAACAAGATAATCCGCCCCTTTGAAATAAGAAAGGTTAGAGAGGTGGTGCCGGGGGGGAGACTGCGGCAGGACTCGGTAAGGTCTGGGCTTGGGGCTGTTGAACGGGAGTGCGGGATTGTCGTGGTGCACGACGGGGCTAGGCCGTTTGTTTCTCCAGAGTTGATAGACGGGGCGGTGGAGGCTGCAAGATCCCACAGAGCGGTTATAACTGCCTTGCCCGCTGTAGACACTCTAAAGGAGGTGGATTCATCTGGTGTCGTAAAAATCACCTTAAATCGGGAAAAGATATGGATTGTCCAAACTCCCCAAGTTTTTTGCTATAAAGATCTTTTACAAGCCCATCAGCAGGCTTTGGAGCAGGGTTGGCCTGAGGTATCTGATGACTCTGCGCTGCTTGAGAAATTAGGCATCCCCGTGAAGGTTATCATGGGATCGGCAAGAAACATCAAGATCACAACGCCGGACGACCTGAAAATTGCCCGTGCCATGCTAGGAGTTTTCCAAGACCCCAGTGGCCCCCTATCCGAGAAAGGATGCCAAATAAGGTGAATCGAATCATCAAGATTGGCACAAGAAAAAGTAAGCTCGCCCTGTGGCAGAGTAATTGGGTGAAGGCACAAATCGAGTCTCTTTATCCGGGAATGCGAGTTGAGCTGGTAAGGATTACTACTACGGGAGACAAGATCCTGGATTCTCCCTTGAGCAAGATTGGCGGAAAGGGGCTGTTTGTAAAAGAGATAGAAAACGCCCTGCTCCGGGGGGATGTGGATATTGCTGTTCACAGCATGAAAGACCTGCCGGCTCAACTCCCCGAGGGGCTTAAGCTATGCTCTTTTCCCAAAAGAGAAGACCCCAGAGATGCTTTTATTTCTCGGCACGGCCTGGGCTTCTCTCAGTTAAGACCAAGGGCCAAGGTTGGGACATCCAGCCTTAGGAGGGCCGCCCAATTGCTGAATCTGCGGCCGGACCTTAAAATTGAGTCCCTGAGAGGGAATGTAGACACCCGTCTAAGAAAGCTCCATCAAGGCGAATTCGATGCAATTGTGCTCGCAGGAGCCGGGCTGAAAAGGCTCGGCTTTACTGAGAAAATCACTGAGTATCTATCGCCCGATACAATGATTCCTGCCATTGGCCAAGGAGTGCTGGGCCTTGAGATAAGGGCAGAAGACTGGGAGGTTGCCTCACTCCTTGCCCCCCTGAATGATCCTTTGACAGAAGTTGCCGTTAGGGCTGAAAGGGGGTTCTTGAGAGAGTTGGAAGGGGGGTGCCAGGTTCCATTGGCGGCCCATGCAAAAGTGAGCGATGGGCAGGTGATACTGGAAGGCATGGTGGCGGAACTGGATGGAAGCAGGATGATAAAAGATAAGAAAGCGGGCCAACATCAGGAGGCTGAAAAGATCGGAGTGGAGCTAGCTAGACACCTGCTGGAGATGGGTGCTGGTGAAATCCTTGAAAAAATTTACCCAAAAGCGGTTTGACCGGAAATGGGTAAAAAAGGTTGAGGGGTTAGGAACTGTATGGGTGGTAGAGGTAAAGGTAAGGTTTACTTGGTGGGTGCAGGCCCGGGAGATCCTGGGCTTTTTACCCTCAAAGGGAGGGAATGCCTGGAGAAGGCCGAAGTGGTGGTTTACGACAACCTTGTAAACGAGGAGCTGTTGGGTTTCACCGGGGCAGGCGCTGAACTGATTTATGTTGGCAAGCGCGGAGGGCACCATACCTTGAAGCAAGCAGAAATAAACCGCCTCTTGGTGGAAAAGGCATTAGAAGGCAGAAAGGTAGTGAGGCTCAAAGGGGGCGATCCATTTATATTCGGCAGGGGAGGAGAGGAGGCCAAAGAATTGGCTGACGGAGGCATTGAATTCGAGGTGGTGCCAGGGGTCACCTCTGCTGTTTCGGTGCCAGCCTACGCAGGAATACCGCTGACCTACCGGGGTTACACCTCCACGGTGGCCTTTGTTACAGGACATGAGGATCCCACCAAGGAAAGCTCTGATGTTGTGTGGGAGAAGCTTGCCGCCTTTGCTGGCACCTTGGTTTTTTTAATGGGCGTCGGCAACCTGCCCAAAATTGCTGAAAACCTCATGGCCCACGGGAGAGGCCCTGAGACCCCTGCGGCAGTAATCCAGAACGGCACCGGGCCTGGGCAGAAGACCGTGGTGGGAAATCTGGGTGACATTTCTAGGCGTGCAAAGGAGGCCTCGGTCAAGCCCCCTGCAATAATCGTTGTGGGTGAGGTTGTGGGTTTGCGGAAATGGCTGAACTGGTTTGAGACAAAGCCGCTCTTTGGGAGATCTATTGTGGTTACGCGGGCAAGGGAGCAGGCAAGCGATTTTGTTGCCATGCTTCGGGAGCTGGGTGCCCGCTGTATTGAATTCCCAACCATTGAGGTCCGTCCCCCTGAAAGCTGGAAGCCCTTGGATCAAGCCATCCAGAGACTTGAACAATATGGCTGGCTCATATTTACTTCAGTAAATGGAGGCCGCTTTTTTCTCCAAAGGCTGCATGGATTGGGCAAGGATGTGAGAGAGCTCAAGGGCATAATGATAGCAGCAATCGGGCCAAAGACAGCACAATTTTGGGAGAACATTGGGATCAAACCGGACTTGATCCCAAATGAGTATAGGGCCGAGGCGGTTGTAGAGGCCATGGAGAAAGTTGGCATAAAGGGGGCAAGGATCCTTCTTCCAAGGGCTGAAGAGGCCAGGGAGGTCCTGCCGGAGGCCTTATCCCGGCTGGGTGCCGTGGTGGACGTGGTTCCTGCCTACAGGACCGTAAAGCCCAAGTCCAATGTGGAGGAGGTCAAGGCACTATTGGCCAAGGGTGAGATCCACATGGTGACATTCACCAGTTCCTCCACAGTGAGGAATTTTGTCGAAATGTTCTCACCCGAACTTTCAAACCTCAAGCGGTGGATGGAGCGGGTGGCAGTGGCCTGCATTGGCCCCATAACTGCAAACACCGCCCGGGAAAAAGGCTTTTCAGTCCATGTAATGCCTGAGCAATACACCATAGAGGCATTAACAGGAAAAATTATGGAGTATTTTTCTCCTACTTGACGAATGCAGATTATGCCGTCATATTGTATTCGTTTCCCGGCATCAGTGGAAAAAAGAGGAGCGGGTGTTTTTTAAACTATGCCTGAGAAAGGCCCAGATGGGCTGTCCAGGCCCTGTGCCGCTCGGATATAAGGCTGAATTTGAAAGGAGGGTAGAGATGTTGAGCAAGAGAATGGAAGAAGCATTGAATCAGCAGGTTAATGCAGAGTTGTATTCCTCTTACCTTTACCTATCCATGTCGGCCTACTTTGAATCCATAAACTTGAAGGGATTTGCCAATTGGATGAAGGTTCAGGCCCAGGAAGAGCTGCTCCACGCCATGAAGATCTACGACTTTATTAATGAGCGTGGAGGCAGGGTAACTCTTACTTCAATAGATGCGCCTCCAACAGAGTGGGATTCTCCATTGGCGGCATTCGAGGGGGTATATGAGCATGAATGCAAGGTCACCGGCTTGATAAACGACCTGGTTAATTTGGCCTTGGAGGAAAAAGACCACGCCTCGCACATATTCCTCCAATGGTTCGTGACAGAGCAGGTGGAAGAAGAGGCAAGCGCAGATGAAATCGTCCAAAGACTCAAATTGATGGGTGACGCAAGGGGAGGCCTCTTCATGCTGGACCGGGAGCTTGGGCAGCGCGCCTTCACCCTCCCCACTTCATCTGAGAAGTAGAATCCGATTATATTACCTTTTCCTCAAAAACATCCAGCCTGGTCAGAAAGGGGGGACTAGATGAACGCAGTAAACCCGCCCACT
>JAMOVZ010000311.1 GCA_027061865.1 Desulfobacterales bacterium | reverse complement strand
AATCCACGCTATCCAGCGGTGAGTGGCCTCTGAACTCCTGTATCCAACGCCGATACTCCCTCTCGGTCGTATTGGGGGGGAGCACCCACCAATAGGGTATCTTACCCGAGATAAAAAGCATGGTCCTGTAGCATTCTTCTTTGAGAAAGGCCTTTTGGCTGGAGCCGGAGCTTTCTTCGTCCACCCTTCCAAAATCATTTTTCTGGATCTGTTTGAGGTCCAGGATGAAAAAATGGACATCCATATCAAAGGTGCTGCGGCACCAATAGGATATCTTGGCCGTCTTTTCACGCAACTGGGCCAATGCCTTCTTGGACCACCTGGCTTCATCAACACATACCCAAAAGTCAAAATCCGATTGCTCGGTCTGCGCCACAGTGCCGATACTGCCGAGCACAAACAATGATTCCACTATGGGGCGCCTTATTAGATAGCGTTGGAAAGGAATGTTCCGCTTTCTGGCCTCGGGGAAAAACTCCTTTATCACCTCCCTCAGCTTATAAGAAGACCCTACCCCGTAGACCCCGCAAGCGGAGCCCGCCTTGGGCACATATCCGGGGAGGTCCACCTCATTTATGGTCAGTAGCACTGGAATGATTTCAAAGGCCACGGAGGCCTTTTCTGGGTTCAACGAATAAGCATACTGGGCCCTCAGGCGGCTGTAATTCAAGAACAGCTTCCTGTTCTTCCTGATTAGACGAGGGTCAAATTCGGCCATTTCCCGTTTCCGCCTTTTGCCGGAGACAAAAAAGCCACCTTTTGGCAAGATGGCTTTTTGTCATTAAAACAGAACGGTTCTATTTTTTCACTCTTTGAGAAAATCAATCAAAGTGTCCCTCAGCATCTTCTCAGCTACTTTTGTCGAGTCAACTTTATACTGGCCTGCCTCTAATTGCTCTTTGATACGTTGAACCTTTTCAACCCTATCGGGCGGCAAAGTTTCCACCAATTTTTTGACCTTATTGAATGTTATGGAGGTCTGAGAAATCTCCACCTTGGCATCAGGACTTGAAGAATCTTTTTTCGTAACCTCTGCCTGGGATTGTGGCTTTTGGGTATTGGAGGCGTCTCCTGTGCTCTGAATCAGGCTCAAATGTTTGTAGATGTCTTCTACCTTCATACTTTCTCCTTTCCACCCCCCTTTTATTGTTCCAGATCTCCCTCATCATAACCTTGGGAGAGATTTCTGCCATACATTTTCTGAAGTGACCGGTCTTCTTTGACCTGGGAAATCAGCTTTTGTGACAATTGATTCAACACCTGCCTTCGCCTCGCCTCTACAGATATATCGACAAAATCGGCAGAAGGCTTTACCGGCTCCACCCCGCTGTCAAGCAAGGTGTTCCTGCGCTTTAGCTGATTGCCGTAAATACGCAATACATTACGTATCTGGTAAGTGCTTATGGTCATTTTACCCCTCCAATTTCTCTATCGGCCAGGGTCCAGAAGAACTTGAATCTTTTGTCCTCTAAACATTTTCGCAATTTTGCCGATATCATTTTGGGACTTGATTCTGGCCGCCCTATTTCTATGATCACCAACAACCGGGATTGGGCTGATGGAACTCCAACTGACAGATCAGGACTTTCAAAAGCTAAGTGATTTCGTCTACCAGAAAGCAGGCATAAATCTGCATGACGGAAAGAAGGATCTGCTCCGCGCACGCCTGGCCAAGTATCTGAGGAATACTGATTTCACATCGATAAAGGAATTCTACCAAGCCCTTCTCAACGACAGGACAGGGGAGTACACGGTTCCGTTTCTGGATTGCATCTCTACAAATCTAACCTACTTCTTCAGGGAACCACAGCACTTTGATTTTTTGCGGGAGACGGTAATCCCCACCTTTCTGGAAAAAGCATCAACAAACAACGGAGCAAGGCTGGAGATATGGAGTGCAGGCTGCTCTAGCGGAGAAGAACCCTATTCCATAGCCATTACCCTGCTCCAAGGGATATCATACCATGGGAGGCCACCGGTTCATATCCTTGCCACTGACATCTCCACACGGATGTTATCTCATGCGGCCAGGGGCATTTACCCGGCAGAGAAGCTAGGAGCGATCCCCTCTGATCTTAAAAGGCGTTACTTCAAGAGAGGAAAAAACAAGTGGGAGGGATTTTTCAAGGTGAAACCCGTATTGCAGGAGGTGGTCACATTCAAAAGATTCAATCTTATGGAGCCCTTTCCCTCATCATTTTCCTTCGATGTGATCTTTTGCAGGAATGTGATGATCTATTTTGACAAACAGGTCCAGGAGAAGATAGTCAACAAATTCTGGAGGGTCATAAAATCGGGGGGCTATCTGTTTATTGGGCACTCTGAAAGCCTTACTGGAATAGATCACCCCTTCAAGTACGTGAAGCCAAGCACTTACCAAAAGTCCACCTAATTCATGCCGGGTTGGCCGTCTGTCATGTAGCGAGGCCGTTCTATACCCTGTTTCTTGATCTTTTCAACCAAGGTGGTGCGGTTCATTTTAAGGAGTTTGGCCGCCCGGTTCTTCACCCACCCGGTCTTTTCCAGCGCGCTGATAATGAGCTGTTTTTCGTACTCACTTACTGCGTGGCTCAGAGAAAACCCCTCATCGGGTATTGGAGAGCTTATGGGTTTTAGGGAGACTTGGGTCTTTGCAATCCTCTCCGGCAGATCCTCTACTGTAAGATAATCGGACTCGGCCAAGATAACCATCCTCTCAATGACATTTTCCAGCTCCCTCACATTGCCTGGCCAATCGTAGGCCGTGAGCACCTTTACCGCCTCTTTTGAGATCCCTTTGATATCCTTTTTCTTGGCCTTGTTCATCTGCTCAAGAAAATGGTGGATGAGAAGCGGGATATCACTGCGCCGATCCCGCAGAGGTGGTATATGAATGGGAATTACCTTGAGCCTGTAGTAGAGGTCTTCCCGGAAGGAGCCCTCATCTACTGCCTTTTCCAGGTCCTTATTGGTGGCTGCAATAATCCTCACATCGCATTTTATGGTTCTCATGCCCCCTAGGCGTTCGAATTCCTGCTCCTGCAGCACCCTTAAGAGTTTGACTTGCAGCTGGGGGCTCATCTCCGCGATCTCGTCCAAAAAGATGGTGCCGCCGTTAGCCATCTCAAACCTGCCTATCCTAGTGCGGATCGCGTGGGTAAATGCGCCCTTTTCATGGCCAAAAAGCTCGCTTTCAAGCAACTCTTCCGGTATGGCGCCGCAATTTACAGGAATCATGGGCTTGTCTTTCCTGGAGCTATGGTAATGGATGGCTCTTGCCACCAGCTCCTTTCCAGTGCCCGACTCGCCAAAGATCAGTATGGTGCTATCAGAATCCGCCACCTTTTCAATGGTTCTAAAGACCTTGTGCATCTCGGGGCTGTCGCCGATAAGGTTGTGAAATTTGTATTTCTTCTTCAGCTGTCTTTTAAGCACCCTGTTTTCCCGCCTTAGATCCCTTAACTCTACAGCTTTTTGAATCACCACCAGGACCTCTTCAAGTTTCACAGGCTTTGCCAAATAATCGTAGGCCCCCGCCTTCATGGCCTCCACAGCATTCTTAATGGTGGCATATCCTGTAAGTATGATGCCTATACTCTCAGGTTCGTTTTGGACCAAGTGCCTTAGCACTGTCATCCCATCGACCTTCGGCATGTTGAGGTCAATGAGCACGACATCGAAAAATTCTGCATCAATCTTCTTGATGGCCTCTTGACCGTTGGCAGCGGTCGTAACGTCATATCCCTTTTCCTTCAAAAATTCTGAGAATTGCTCTCGAATCCTTAGCTCGTCGTCCACCACTAAGATCTTTTGGCCACCCATCTCTTTCTCCTTTCCCCATGGTAAAACTTTTGCGCCATTCGTCGATAAGGATAACATTTTGCCAAAATTTTGGCAATAGTAATTATAATAGCCAAATTTTTAACGGAATTATATATCATAAATAATTTTTAAGCGCTTTTAGGTACCTCCAACGGACGAGTGGATATTAATATGATCGGTATAGGAAATATGGTTCACTTTTGTGAACATGTTATTTATTGAACCATCAGCATATGGACAAGCGCCAAACCAAAGACTTTTCCGCCGTGGAGATCTACGGCCAGGAGCACAGCCAAGGGTTCACAGCCCGGCGTCAAGAAGATGTATGGGAACTGATATCAACATGTGGAGGAGGTAAAGCGGTGCTTGATGCCTTTGTGAATAGAGATCCCTCCTGTTTTAGGACCTAAGGCATAAAGGTATAATGGGTCTTACAGCTTTTGGATTTAAAAGCTACCTGATCCTTCAGTTTAAATGAGGAGCAAAGTTTGAGACAAGGCCTCTTACCCAGGCCCCGATAAAGGGCAAGCGATGATCCTGTCCAGATTTGACGAGTTTTAGAAGGTGACGCTTGTCATACATCTGCAGTATTCTCTCAAGAAATATCCTTGCAGATTTTTTTGTGATCTCACTCTCTTCATCCCACCTTTTACCCAGCTCTCTCAAAAAGAGCTGAAGTTGCCGCGGGATGTCTGAGTAGGGCAAGCCCGCGGGAGTTCTATTCTTAAAGAGTGCGGGACCAAGACCAAAGAATCTTATACAGGACTGGATTCCAGGAGTTCCGTGCCTCAAAGCGATGGGCATTATGACACCATAGCTGTGGGAGGCCTCCGGCAAGGGCTGCAGACTCAACTTCCAAAACAGCATGGACCTCACATGACCCATCTGGGATATCATGGCCAAGAGGGGATCATTTTGAAGGGCGTATCGATGCTGGATAGCTTTTGCCATCCTAAAAAAATTTTCAAACATCATCAGATCCTGCAGCCCGGGGGGTGGAGTAAGGAGATTCTTCCAAAACATGGCCGAATAGCCGTAAACCAGAGCTTCCCCAAGGCGGCTCACATTGTTCAATCCGCTAGCATACTTGAGGGTGAAATTGCCAACAAACTCGATTATTATTCTGGACAATATTTTTATGAAAGGCAGTGTATTTTCTCTTCGAAGGGCATTTGTGTAACAGACAAATATCAAGGAATTATTCTTCTCCAACACCACGAAGGCCCTTGGCAGAATTATCCACGGATAGCTCGTAGCAGGGAGGCCTTTGCTTTTTTGATCTTCAGAAGGCCGATTCGCTCCCTGTCCCCACAGACCAAAGACCGCTTCATAACCTTCCAAGGCCTGCCTGTCTTCTTCCTTTTTATCCAAGATTGATAAAACCGTCCTGCGGACCTCTTTCATCTGGGTTTCAACTTTGGGCTCAAAAACCACTGTATCTTTGCCTAATCTTTCAAGGGCCCTCCAGGGTGAATTGCGGGAATGAAAAAAGGCATCAACAAACCAATCCTCAAAACCTATCTTGAGCAAGGGCATGGCCACATTTTTCTTGAACGCCTCAGGAGACATAAGAAGAGAGTCGCTATCCTTAGTCTCTAGAGCCTCCAGCATAAGCTCATGGCATTTGGCCTTTGCTTTTAAATACAGGGAGTTAATAAAGGCTTCCAAGGATGGGAGACTGGCCAAGGCTCCTGAGGGCAACGAATCTCCTCTGCCATATTGTGGAAGCATCTCAACTTCTCCTATGGATTGAATGACAGAGAAAAACTTAGCAAAAAACAAGAATGCCACTAACCGATAGAGCATATCACTATGTGGTAATTATATTGCTACAATGTGGTAATTCATGTCAAGGCTTTTTAAAAAGCCTTCTTGCCACCCCATTGCGGGATGACAAGAAGGCGTTGGGGGGGAGAAAGCCACGCCGGCAGGGGGTTCAGGCAAATTCCTGACCAGACTTGACCTCCACGGGTTTGAGCTTGGTCATGGCCTTCAACATGAAGAGCAAGAGGCCTCCTGCTCCCGGAATGATTATCAGGAGATCAGGTATCATCCTGGTCTGGCCAATTATCTGGATTACCGGCCTGAACCAGAACTCATTGGATCTAGCATGCCAAAACCCGTTGTTGATTACGTCTATTACTTGCAATATACCAACGGGCAACAGAGTGCCCGCGAACATAAGGAGTAAACCTATGTTTACACCCCAAAAGGAGATCTTGAGCAGCCGCTCGTTCCACCCTTCCTCTCTTACCAGCCCCCGCATTGAGAACAAAAGCAGGCCTATGGCCAGCATTCCATAGGTGCCAAACAGCGCGGTGTGTCCATGGTTTACTGTCAGATAAGTGGCATGCTCATAGTAATTGACAACAGGAGTTGTGATTGAGAGCCCCATAACGCCGGCGCCCAATACTTCCCAAGCAACCGAGGCCATCAGGAACATGAGCGGATACCTGTATGGATAGTTGCTGCCAGCCTTAACAAGGGCCTTCTGCCCATGCCACACCTCTGCCAGTAACAGCAATATTGGAACTGGCTCCAGGGCCGAGATGGTTGAGCCCAATGCCAGCCAGAATGAAGGCTCGCCCCACCAGTAATAGTGGTGGCCTACTCCGATAATTCCCGCGCTCAACGCCAGGGCCACCGTGAAGTAAACAGTTCTGAGGCCCAGCCTTAAATCCACAAGCCCCAGGTTAACAAACACGAATACGATGGCGGCAGAGGCAAAGAACTCAAAGGCCCCTTCCACCCAGGTGTGAACCACCCACCATCGCCAAAAATCAGCTATGGTCAAGTGGGTATGGGGATCATAGAAGAGCCCAAAGCAGAAAAATCCAACCACCGCAATACCTGAATAGGCAAGAAAGTGTGGCAGGCCCCACTTGTCTTGCCCTGCGGCAAAATGGCTTTTAAGGGCTCTTACCACTAACACGAGCCACAAGATAAGGCCCACCAAAAGCAGTATCTGCCAGAGCCTTCCAAGTTCAAGGAATTCCCAGCCCTGGTGTCCAAGCCAAAACCATGCATCTTCAATCATTCCTTTCAGCCCCAGGACCTCGCCCACCAGACTGCCGAGGGCGACAATGACCACAGCAACAAACAACAGATCCACCAGCAGGCCTTGCCCTGCGGGCTCCTTTCCTCCTACTCTTGGAGAGACGAAGAGTGTCATCCCTATCCAGGCCACAGATATCCAAAACACCGCCAGCTGCAAGTGCCAGGTCTTCACCCAGTTGTAGGGAATAAAGGAGGCCACAAAGTCAAACCCGTAAAATGTATCTGGATGAACGGTGTAGTGGGCCATCAACCCACCCATGTTCACTTGAAGGAAAAAGAGGGCTGAAACCACGAGGAAGAACTTTGCTGTCTTCTTTTGGCTAACTGATATGGCAGCAGCAGCCAAGTCATTGGCTGGCCCATCCTTGTAAGGCAGAGAGCCCCTGTTGAACTCGTACTTGTGGAAAAGAAAGATCATCAAGCCCAGCATAATGCCGAATGCCACCAGGGAGATCGCTGACCAGACCAATGATTTGGCAGACACCGTATTGCCGACTGTTGGATCATGGGGCCAATTGTTGGTGTATGTATGATTGTCCCCTGGTCTTATGACCCCAGCACTCCAAGCTGTCCAGAAAAAGAAGTCGGCCAGCGCCTTTCTTTCTGCTGGATCTTTTATGGTGCCGGCACGGATTGGCCCTTTGCCGTCGCCCTCAGAAAAGAGCTTGTCGTAGAATTTCCGGTTTTCCTTTAGTGCTGCCACCTGCAGCTTTGTCAAGACCAAGGTGTCAGTAGCTTTATCGTATTTATTGGTCTTGATCTGGTTAATAACTACGCTGTCTACGGCTCCCTTTTTTGCCTCGTCAAGGGAGTCATACGAGGTTCCGTACTGTTGCCTGGCCATGGTCCGGCGCATGACCAGCCCCATACTGTGAAGAGCCTGGGCAGTGAAATCGGGGCCACGGTAGGTTCCATGGCCCCATACACTGCCCAAATCCATTAGGCCATATTTTTGCCATACAGCCTGCCCCTTGTAGATCTCCTCACCAGTGGTCAACAGCTCTCCACCCTCTGAGACCACCTTTCCAGGATAAGGAGGCAGGTCTTTTGTGGTATAAAAATAGCCAATCAAGGCCACCACAAGGGAGCCAAAGATTGCTATTAGGAAATAAGCTTTCAATTTACTACTAATCATTCTTGCACCCTCCTCTAAAAAACATAGCGCTCAGGTTATTGGAGTCTCAGTCCTTGCCCTATCCAGGGCGCTAGATCACATGGGATATCACCTCCTCTCAGCTTGGAGATTTAACAGCTCAAAATCCTGGGCAATCACAGGGAACTACTTTGAGCTGTTTGGG
>JAMOVZ010000310.1 GCA_027061865.1 Desulfobacterales bacterium | reverse complement strand
CCGCAGACACAGGGCGGATGCCGTAATAGGAGTGGTGTGGGCCCTCGGGATGGCCATAGGAGTGATTCTGATAGACCTAAGCCCAGGCTATAATGTGGATCTTATGAGTTACCTGTTTGGCAGCATCCTCAGTGTGGGGAGTGCTGAGATCTGGACCGCCATGGTGCTGGATTTTGTCATATTGGTCATTACCATTATGCTCTACAAGGAATTCCAGGCCATGGCCTATGATGAGGAATTTGCCTTAGTGGTGGGAGTGCCTGTCAAACGGCTTTACTTTCTGCTCTTATGCCTTGTGGCTCTCAGCGTGGTTATGATGGTAAGGGTCGTCGGCCTTATACTAGTAATAGCCCTGTTGACCATTCCGCCCTATATCGCAGAGGCATATACCGACTCACTGGGCAAGATGATGACCTTGGCCTGTCTTCTGGGTGTGCTGTTCAATGTGGCGGGGTTATGGATTTCCTATACCTTTGACATATCCTCTGGTGCGAGCATTATCCTGGCAGCAGGGGCGGGCTTTTTCATATCAAAGGCCTTCCAACCCAAAACCTCTTTGCAGCAATAAACTATTCGGACCGTAACAGCTCTTCGGCAAACCGGGGCAGTGTGAAAGCGGCCCGATGCAGGGAGGTGGTATAGTATTTCAGCCCCGGGAGCTTTTGGGCCCTTTCTTCAGAGAGATCCTCGACAGGGTCATACTTCAGTGAACAGAAGAAAAACCCAATCACCCCGCTTGGATATGCAGGCACCATGCTCAGGTAGTAACCAAGCTTTGGGTACAATTCGCGGGCAAAGGATGCGACTCCACTGATCACGTGCTTGTGCAGATATATGGATTCACATTGGGTCACCGCTATTCCCTCGGGTTTCAGGGCCGATTTCATGTCTTCATAAAATTTTCTTTGAAACAGGATTTGGCCTGGCCCAATGGGATCAGTGGAATCCACGATGATGATGTCGTATGATTCTGGATGCTCATTTACGAATCTAGCCCCATCTTGGTAAAAGAACTTCACCTTGGGATCGTCAAAAGAAGAGGCAAGTGAGGGCAAATACTTTCTGCATGCCTTTACCACTTCCTCGTCAAGCTCGCATACATGGATTTCCTGGACCTCGGGGTGTTTAAGAAGTTCCCTTACAGTACCCCCATCGCCCCCGCCGATGACCAGGACCTGGGCGGGATTGGGGTGAACCAGCAAAGGTACATGGACTATCATCTCGTGATAGGCAAACTCGTCAAATTCGGTGAGCATTGTGATGCCATCAAGGACCAGCATCCGCCCCAGCTTCTCGGTCTCAAATATGGCTATCTCCTGGTACTTGGACCTGTAGTGGCAAAGCACATCTTTTATGCGTATGCTTATCCTGCAACCATGACCAAATTCGATGCTGTCATTAAACCACAATTCAGTAATCTGATTTTTCTCGGGATCAAAATCCACCAATGCAATATCTTTGTCTTCCTTGTTCATTTGGTAATATACTCCTGTTAATGGTTTGGAAGGCTGAAACTATAAGTTAAGACTCTGGATAAATCAACTCAATAATTCCCCCCCCCACCACCACGTCATCGTGGTAAAATACGGCGGACTGGCCAGGGGTAACGGCCTTTTGCGGCTGTCTAAAAGCCAGGATCACTTGATCAGGGCTTGGGCCGGGGCAGATTACTGCATCTGCTTCCTTGTGGCGATACCTGACCTTGGCCTTGACATCCATGGAGCCCTTTAGCCCTGGAATGCTTATGAAGTTTACCTGAGAGATGAGCACCTTGGAGGTGAAGAGCTGTTCTCTATCGCCCACTACCACTTGGTTGGCGGCTGCATCAATCCGGAGCACATACAGCGGTTTTCCGGCAGCAATCCCGAGGCCCTTTCTTTGCCCCACCGTGTAGTAGATGATTCCTTTGTGACGGCCCAACACCCTGCCTTCCGTGTCCACTATGGGTCCAGGGATAATCTCTGATTTATCAAACAAGACTGAGTAGCCTCCTCCGCTCAAGAAATCTTGACTTTCAGGCCTATGGGCAGTCTCAAGTCCCATTTCCACTGCTAGTTTTCTGACTTCAGACTTTGTCAACTCACTCAAAGGAAAAATGAGTTTGCAAAGCAGCTCTTGGGAGAGGGTGTAAAGGAAATAGGTTTGGTCCTTTGCCCGGTCCTTGGGTCTCGAAAGAAGGCAACGGTCGTTGTCCCTTGTGATTCGGGCATAATGCCCTGAGGCTGCATACTGAAATTCCAACCCCAAGGAGCGGGCCTTTTCAAGGAGGAAGCCAAACTTGATTCTGTTGTTACACACAATACAGGGGTTTGGGGTGCGGCCTCTCAGGTATTCACTTCTAAAGTATTCCAATACAACGCGCCTGTATTCATCTCTGAGATCAATAGGGTAAAAGGGTATACCTAATTTTTTACAGACTGTGGAAGCGCCCTCTAAGTCCGATGCCTCGTTTGGGCCAAAGCAGGAATCAGTTGGAATGGATTTAAAGGCAACGGCATCGTCATAGATTTTCATGAATAGGCCTATCACGTTATAGCCCTGCTTCAGCAGCAGGGCAGCGGCCACAGAAGAATCCACCCCGCCACTTAGGGCAACGGCTACTGTATCTCTTTGGTTCATGTTTAGGAAAGGGAACTATCTGCCCAGTTGCGAGGTTATTTGCTTTAACACTTCACAGCGCTTGCACAGTTTTATTTTCTCTTCCCAAGAGCTGGCTGGGGTCCCTTTACAGATGGTTCCATTTATGAACCAGCACATCTTTCCAGCTCTGAACTCCCATGCAGGACATGCCGTCTTTTTCTCAGGGGGGCAATGCAATATGGTCCAACAGGCCTTGTTGTTTTTAACAGCACCAGGTTTCTTGGAAAGTAAAAAATAGATTTGCCTTTCCACATGGGGGGGGATTTTTCTCCAGCCCTGCTCATAGCTATGCACTGCCTTAAGGGATGTGGCAAGCAGATAAGAGAGTTCTTTTTGGGTTTTACTAAGAAGCTTTCTGGCAGTCGCAAACTGGGTATTAGTCATGGCTTAGCTCCTTTTTGTTCACCATACCACTCGGTGGTAAGGAGTTTCAACAAAAAAAGCGGGTCGTTTCGACCCGCTTTTTTGTGTTCCACTTCTACTTTGAGGCTCGTGCCTGCTTCAGAACTAGTACTTGAAGTATTTCTTCGGGGTATTGGCTACTATATATTTTACTGCCTCGTATATACAGGTGCGGATCGCCTTTTCCATGGGAGTCTTTGCAAATGCTCCCAAACCGCCTCCCAAGCCGCCGCTGCCCGTAAGCACACCAAGGGCGCCGCCGATATTCACGTCTTTGGCTTCCCCCTCCACCCGGGTTGCCGCCAAAACCTCAGAGGTATGGGTGTCAACGATTCGGATATCCATGGCCATGTAAGATTTTTTATAGGCCCCTTTAATTGCCGCAAAAACTGCACTGGCCTTTCCAAGGATGCCTCCGCCAAGGCCGCCTCCAGCCCCTGAAGCTCCAGGCTCCCAACCAGTGATAGCGGCCATTATAAGGAGGTCAGCACCCTTTATTCCGCCTTTCCGGACGCCGCTCTTGTCAGTGTAACCCTGTCTGGCCAATGCCATTTCCTGCTGGAGAGCGTCGAGGTTCTGCCTTTCGAGCACGATGTATCGCTTGCTCTGGACCAGCGCCGTAGTAAGCATGTCCCTCAAGCCGTCTGCATATCCTTGTTGGGCGGTATGCTCCACCGTGATGGGCGACATACCAAGCCCCCTGATGGTAGTCCTTGAACCAGAGCCCCCAACCTTCCATTCAAATCTGGCAACAGCAACTCTGGCCTTTGGGCCGTTGTAAGGCGGCAGAAGCTGCTCAAGCCCTGTGTCCACGGTAGCCTTTGGCTTAACTTGACTCTCAAGGCAGCTGGCAAGCCCCAGCAAAGCCACAGCACAAAGGATCAAACCGAAGCCTTTCCAAATTTTTTCTCCCATACATTCCTCCTTAAATATTAGTAAACTCTTGGTACAAAAAGAAATTACGAAGTTATTATCCATTTATCCACTAAACCCTTTTTATGCATTTGTCAACTCCTTTGGAACTATAGCTCAAACTTGCTGGTTTTATCGGAATAAGTCACTAGATTCTTTAATACTATAAATATGTTGGTTAACTATAGAACCTCTCCACCCCCAATTGAAAAATAGGGTGAATTGTGAGATAGTCTGGGCCAAATCTTTTCTAGAGTTTCAAATTATAGCCGATTGGGGGAGGATATGAAAAGATGGAATCCATTTGGAAGGAGTAATGGCCCTTCAGAGGGAGAGTATCCCCTAGAGATTGAAATCTTGGTCAAAAAGATAGAGAAGTTTGCCCCCCGCCAATATCGGGAGAAAAGAAACATTTTTTATTATAATTATAGCATGCTCGGCCAATACATAAAACCGCTAATTGCCTTGCTGGAGGTGATTGCTAATGTAGATGGGCTGAGGGAGAGGCGCTTGGACACAGCGAGGGAGATCTTTCTGAGGCTCAAGGCATTCTATGATCTCAGGGACAGGCTCTCACTTGAAGAGGCATTTGGAGAGAGGAACCTCATGCAGAGATATTCAGAGCTTTTCCTCTTTTTCTATGGACTGGAGCGCCCTCCTGATCTAGAGCGGGAGGCCTGGCTTGCAAAAAAGGATAAAAGGGGATAAATAGCGGATTTTAAAACTCAGACTTAAGGAGAGGGTCATATGGCGAGACATAAAAAAATTGAAAGAAGGCGAGAGATTGAAAGGAGAAGGAGGAGGCGGCGAAAGAGGCTGAAACAGCGGGCAAAAGAGTTAAGGGCCCGGCAGGAGCAGCAGGCAGGCTAGGCCAGCGGCGGGAATGGTTAGA
Source organism: Desulfobacterales bacterium (assembly GCA_027061865.1). Classification (GTDB taxonomy): domain Bacteria; phylum Desulfobacterota; class DSM-4660; order Desulfatiglandales; family Desulfatiglandaceae; genus JALVMN01. The sequence continues at coordinate 3,339 of JAMOVZ010000310.1, read as the reverse complement.
GAAATAACCAGCCCCCAGAATGCGTTTTACAAACAGCTTCTTACTTTGGAAAGGGCCAAGGGTATAAAGAGGCACGCTAAGGCAATCCTCTCGGGAGAGAAGCTGATTGACGAGGTGTTAAGGGAATTTCCCGATCTCTGTTTGGCCCTTATTTTCACTAAAGGACAGCAATTGCCCGAGCAAGCCAAGGGCCGAAAAATCGGTCTTTACTGCTTGGCCTCCCAGCTGTTTGAAAGACTTGATTTCCATGGCACTGGTTATCCCTTGCTCTTAATACGGGCTCAACCCTTAGCAAGCTGGAATGCTGCTGAGCAGATAAAAGGCTGCAGGCTTTGCATTCCGTTTCAAGACCCCGCCAATGTGGGTGCTGTAATTAGGTCTGCTTGTGCGTTCGGGGTGAGCCAGATAATAATTTTACGGGAGGCCGCAAACCCTTACCTACCAAAGGCCACCAGGGCATCGGCAGGAAGCCTTTTTCGCATGCCCTGTTTTGGGGGTCCTTCAATACATGATCTCCACAAGGTTGCTGCAGCCCCTGTGATAGGATTGAGCCAAAGGGGAGTTCCTATAGAGGAGTTTGATTTTCCAGAATCTTTTTGCTTGGTTCCCGGAATGGAAGGCCCTGGGCTGCCATCCGGTATCGAGGCTCTAGAGTCGGTCTCTATCCCAATGGCAGAGGGGATAGAATCTCTGAATGCAGCGGTTGCCACAAGCATTGCCCTTTATGTATGGAGAACGAGGATTGAAACCAAATGACTGGCATGGATCAATTGGAAGATCTCTATAAAGTTTCGCTGGGCATTGAGCCCCCTGATATGGTGATTGAAAACGCGCTTCTTTTCAGCTCGCCTACAGGTGAGTTTTTGCCGGGGGCGTCCATTTGGATCAAAGGAGGCCGGATTGCATATGCAGGATCAGGGGAGCCGGCAAACATAGGGCCTGAGACCGCGGTAATGGATGCAAGATCCCAAGTGATCCTTCCAGGGCTCATTGAGGCCCATACCCATGTTATGAGCCTTACGGGCCTTGAGGAGTTTACCAGGTTTGTGATTCCCAGTGGGACTACTACTGTAATCACTGAAACCATTGAGCTTGCCACCATCTCTGGGCAAATGGGGTTTGACTGTTTTATTGAAGGCATGAAGGGCCAGCCCATCAGGTTCTACTATACCATCTCTCCGCTGTGCGGACTGACCCCTGAACAAGAAGTCAATGCCCCGCACGTGGAAGCCTATAAACGTTACCTTGAAGACCCCATGTGCCTTGGGCTAGGAGAAATATACTGGGCCAATCTCCTGCTTCAAAACGAGCAGGGAGACAGGGTGCGCAGATTGGCTGCTCTTGCGCTTTCAATTGGGAAAAGGGTCCAAGGACACACGGCAGGGGCTTCCAACAAGAAGCTCCAGGCCTATACCGCCCTTGGGGCCACATCCTGCCATGAACCCATAACCGAGGAGGAGGTCATCTCCAGGCTGAGGCTGGGCTACTGGGTGATGATTCGGCAGGGGGCGGTGAGAAAGGAACTGGACCAAGTGGCAGGAGTATTTGGAAAAGATCTGGACAAGAGGCGGCTCATTATTTCCACAGATAGCATGGACCCGCACAATTTTCTCACTGAGGGGTCATTGGATGGGGCAGTGAGGAGGGCCTTGGAGCTGGGCATTTCACCTGAGCTTGTCTACCAGGCAGTAACCATTAATGTGGCTGAGCACTTCAGGGTCGACCACCTTGTCGGCTCCCTCCTTCCAGGAAGGGCTGCAGATCTAGTAATGATCCCATCGCCAGAGGAATATGAGCCACAGCTCGTCATGTGCGGGGGAGAAATAATTTACGAGCAGGGGGAGGCTAAGGTCTCGCCAAGCAAGGTGCGGTATCCAGAAGAGATGTTTCAGACCGTGAAGGTTTCATTGGACCAGATTCCCCTCCCTGCATTCAGTGGACGGGTGAGGGCCGTTGAGCTGGTCACGAGGCTGGTGACAAAAGAGGCGATCGTTGACCTGGATGATCCTTCGGTGGCCGAGGACACCCTGGCCGTTGCGGCTATTGAGCGAACTGGCCGGGGGGGAGCTTTTGCAGGTTATCTGAAAGGATTTGGTTTGAAGGAGGGAGCATTTGGCTCAACCATGTGCTGGGATAGCACTGACCTAATTGTTATCGGCAAAGATGAGGCATCCATCAAAAGTGTTGTCCAAAGGATCAATGAGATGAGAGGGGGCACAGTGCTGGCTAAAGGTGAGCGGATCCTGGCTGAATACCCTGCCCCTGTTTGCGGGCTCCTGAGTATTGAGAGCATGGAAAAGGCAGCTGAGAGGATAAGGAAGCTAGAAATGGAGCTCAAGGCCCTTGGGGTAAAGTGGGAAAACCCGCTCCTTACTTTGGTTACCCTTGGGACTGCTGCCATTCCACATATCCGCATCACACACCAAGGATATGTGCGCCTCAAGGATCACGCGCTCCTCGGCATCACCCCTGAGGACTAATGACTTTGGAGGGCTACGGTGGAGGAACTGATTACCAAAATACTCGGAGAGAGCCTTGAAGTTGTGGAGCATTTTATCAGGCATAATCAAGACAAGTTAGTATTGCTTGCCCAAAGGGTGGCGGATGCCTTTCTGAAGGAACGGAAACTTATGATATGCGGCAATGGGGGAAGCGCCGCGGACGCACAGCACATGGCGGCAGAGTTTGTTAACAGATTCCAGCTTGAAAGGCCCCCCCTTCCAGCCCTTGCCCTCACAACAGACACTTCAATTATCACCAGCATTGCAAATGACTACGAGTTCTCCCTAGTGTTTTCAAAACAGGTCAAGGCCGTGGGGCTTGAAGGGGATGTCTTGCTTGGGATCAGTACCAGCGGCAACTCAGAAAATATTGTTAAGGCTGTGAAAGAGGCCAAGAAAATGGGGATATTTACGGCAGGATTCCTGGGAAATGAGGGGGGCAAACTCTTGGAGGTGGTGGACATGGCCGTGGTGGTTGAAAGCGACCGCACCCCTAGAATACAGGAGGCCCATGCATTGGCCGGCCACATCCTTTGTCGCTTGGTGGACTACATCCTCTTTCAAAGCCATGCCACTTCACCCTCAGAGGCAAGCCCCTAAAGGAGGCATGAAGCCGTGAAAAAAGTGAAGGGCGTTGAGCCCATATCTTTGGAAAAAGTGAAGGGCTATTCGTTGAAAGAGAGGCCCAGCAAGGTGGGGCTTGACTCCATGGCCAAGCCCTGGAGACCTGGAGGGGTATTCAAAGACTGGCTGAAGGGGCTTCCAAATAGCCTGGGAGCCAGGGACCTCATGGAGGTCGCTGGTGCCATCAGCGGGGCAGTGATTCAAGAGAGGCTCG
>JAMOVZ010000309.1 GCA_027061865.1 Desulfobacterales bacterium | reverse complement strand
ACTGACCATTTCAAGGCCAACGATCTCTTTTCCTTTGGTGATATGGACTACAATATGGTCAAGCTCATCCCAACTCTTAAGCGGCTTGAGCTCAATTAACCACCGCCCCTGAGAGGAATCCTCAACCAATCTGGCCTTGAACTTTTCCCCTAAATCTGATGAGGCAGAGATTATCTCCCCTATGAGTTTAATCTGTCTTCCAAAGCGTTCTGCCGGATAAAGATAGGCCTTCTTTTCCTTGGGAATATACCACCACAGGTTTTTTCCGTCCGTGACCACGAGTTCCTCCCTGGGGCTTTCCTGCTCAAGCCTCATGTAGTGAGGAGGCATTACATAGATTTTCCCTTCTGCAAGATCGCCCCTGGCCTGTCCTCCAAGCATGGACATGGACCTTGTCCTAAGCTCCCTCGAGTATTCAATGCAAAGCCCTTGGGCCTTGGCGTACCGTTGGGTTACCTCTTCTAATAGCTTAAAGGCATCTTGTGCTGCTGCGCTTTGGCCAAAAAGCAATAAAACCAAAGTAGTGATCTTGACAATAAAAACCCTATCCATCCCTTCTCCCGTACACCTCGCGAGGTCTTACACCATCAGAAGGGCCCACAATGCCCTCCCTTTCCATCAATTCTATCATCCTGGCAGCCCTGTTATAACCAACCCTGAGCTTTCTTTGGAGCATGGATATGGAGGCCTGGCCGGTCTTAAGCACCACCTTTACTGCCTCTTGGTACTTTTCATCGCGCTCCATCTCAGCAGCCTCTTCGTCCTCTTCTGTTTCAGCCACCTTGGTGATGATGCTGGACTCATATTGAGGCCTCTGCTGTTTGCGAAGGAATTGGGCCACCCTTTCGATCTCCTCCTCTGATATGTAGGCCCCATGTATCCTCATTATACGGCCCACACCTGGGGGGAGAAACAGCATGTCGCCATCTCCCAGTAGATTTTCAGCCCCCGTGCTGTCCAGTATGGTTCTTGAGTCAACCTTGGATGTGACCTGAAAGGAGATTCTGGCAGGAAAATTTGCTTTAATAATACCGGTTATCACATCCACCGATGGCCTCTGGGTGGCGATTATCAGATGGATTCCAGCAGCGCGGGCCATCTGGGCAAGGCGGGTCACTGCCTCTTCCACCTCGCGGGAAGAAGACATCATGAGATCTGCCAGCTCATCTATTACCACTATTACATAAGGGAGGAAGTTATCCTCTCCCTGACCCTCACCCCTCAACGGCCCCTGCTTTTTCATGACTGCCTTGTTGTAAGTGTCAATGTTTCTGAAGCCGCGGTCGGATAACAGCATATAGCGGCGCTCCATCTCTTCTACCGCCCACCGAAGCGCCTTGGTGGCCTCTTTGGGCTGGGTTACCACGGGGTGGAGGAGGTGGGGTATGTCGCGATAGACGGAAAGCTCAATCCTTTTGGGGTCTATCAAGAGGAATCTCACCTTGTCAGGGGTGGCTTTGAACAGAATGCTGTTTATCATGGCGTTCAGCGATACACTTTTCCCTGCACCAGTTGCCCCTGCAACCAAGAGGTGAGGCATCTTGCTGAGGTCAGTTACCACAGGAGAGCCGGTGATATCCTTGCCCAACGCTATGGGGAGCTTATGAGAGCCCTGTTTGTAGGAGGGGCTGGAGAGCACTTCCTTGAGGTAAACCGTCTCGCGCTTGTTGTTGGGAATTTCAATCCCTATGGCTGCCTTTCCTGGAATTGGGGCAACTATCCTGATACTAGGGGCCCGGAGGGCTAAAGCCAAGTCATCTGCCAGCCCTGCCACTTTGCTTATCTTGACTCCTGGTGCCGGCTTAAATTCGTACATGGTAATTACGGGCCCCGGCAATATCTCTGAGACCTCTCCTTCCACGCCGAAGTCGGCCAGCTTCTTTTCGAGGCGGCGTGCGTTCATCTCAAGGCTTTCCCGCTGAACCTCCAGAGGCTCGGACTCAGGGGGATCGTTTAACAGGTCCAGGTCCGGCAGCGTGAAACCATCGGAAGACTTCATGAAAGGAAAGCTGATTTGCTCGGGCTCTTTAGGGGGTTGAACAGGGGGCTCTATGACTTTTACTTTCGGTTTCGATCTGATCTTTTTGATCTTTTC
>JAMOVZ010000308.1 GCA_027061865.1 Desulfobacterales bacterium | reverse complement strand
GTTATTCTCGGAAGGGGATTTTTCCCTCAAAAAAATAACCAAAAGGTATGTGGCCCAGGTGGAGCGCTCCGCCATCTTGGAAGCGCTCAGGCGGACACGGTGGAACAGGAGAAAGGCAGCCCGCCTCCTGGGTGTAAGTTACAAGACCTTGCTCAACCGTATGAAGGAATACCAGATTTACCGTGCTTCCCCCCTATAGGCATTCCAGCAAACCAACTTCCTCAAATTGGCCCGAATTGTGCAAGGTGTACCCCATGTGTTTGTTTGAGCCTGCTCATCTTTTCCTAATGGTTACATAAGTTAGTCAAACAGGAAGAAGCCCCCCATTATTGTCCTGTACCCGGAGATGGATTATGGATGTTTACATGGCCCGGCAGCCTATATTTAACAAAAAAAAGAATATTTATGGCTATGAGTTGCTTTTCCGTGGAGGCACTGCCAATGCCTTCCCTGATATTGACGGCGACACTGCCACCTCCAAAGTCCTGGCCAATAGCTTTTTCAACATGGGCATAGAACAGATAGTCGGGAAAAAGGTGGCCTTTGTGAATTTTACCAGGGACCTGCTCTTGAAAAGAGTTCCTTCCATGTTTCCCAGGGAAAAGCTGGTCGTGGAGGTATTGGAGAACGTGGAGGCCGAACAGGAGATAATAGAAGCTTGCAAGGATCTTTCTGCGGAAGGCTACATTATTGCCTTGGATGACTTCTTCTATGAGGCGGACTTGAAGCCTTTGGTGCAATTGGCAGATATTATCAAGATGGATTTTAGGGCCACCTCCATGGAAGACATTGAAAGCCATGTCGAAAATTTGTCTGAATATGGCGTCAAGTTTTTGGCCGAAAAGGTGGAAACGCATGAAGAGTTCCAGAAGGCCTCTGAAATGGGTTTTGAGTTCTTTCAAGGATATTTTTTCAGCAAGCCCCAGATCGTGAGGGGCAAAGAGATACCGCCGTCCAAGATAAACCTGATTCAATTGGTGGCCGAGGCAAACAAGGAGGATTTCAGATTCGATGAATTGGAGAAGCTTGTGGCAAGAGATGTGTCCATATCCTACAAGCTTTTAAGCTATATCAACTCTGCCTTCTTCCGCCGGGTTCATGAGATTTCCAGCATAAAGCAGGCCATCGTGATGCTTGGGGAAACCGGGATGAAGAGATTCATATCTCTCATCGTGATGGCAAAGCTTGCCGAAGACAAGCCCGACGAACTTATCAGAAACTCCATCATAAGGGCCAAGATGTGTGAGCTGCTTGCCCAGTATAGTAAAAGCGGGGTTAGCGACTCAGAGCTCTTCACCCTGGGGCTCTTTTCCAGAATCGATGCTATAATGGACCAAGAAATGGAGGCATTGATGGAGAAGCTCCCTCTCAGCGATCAAATCAAGAATGCCTTGGTCGCCGGGAAAGGGGTGCTGGGCGATTTTCTCCGCTTGGTGGATTCCTACGAAAAGGGCGACTGGGAAAGCTTTTCAAAGGCAGTGAAGGACACAGCCGTAGATGAAGGCAAGGTGCCTGTTTGTTACATGGAGGCGCTGGGATGGGCTGACAGCCTTGCCCAGATTTAAAGAATCTCCCCTCTGAGATCCCTCTCCACGGCCTTACTGTCTGTTACTATGCTCTTGATTACTTTTCTCTCGGCCAAGACCTCTACATTGTCCCACAAAATGGAGCCCTCCACATGGGCCCCCTTGTGAATCTTGCAAGCCCGCCCGATCACACACCACCCCTCAAATTCGGCCGATGGATGGATTCGTCCCCCCTCGCCCACAATACATCCGCTCCCCCCGGCACAGGCCTTGTTGGCCTCCACATAGGATGCTATGGTGCCCACGTCAGCCCATTTTATGCCCTTCGTGTAATGGGCCCTTATTGGCAGGCCTTTGGCAATGGCACACCTGTAGCATTCAATAATGCTGCAGAAGCGGTTTGGGGGAATCAGGTCCAATAACCTTGGGTCAATTACATGTATTCCGGTAAAGGCAAGGAGACCGGGCTTTGGGCTCTGATGGAACCCTTTGATCCATAGGTCATCGTCTACTTTCACCATATTAAATCTGGGATGATCGTGCACCACAAGGGTAGCCATGGCGCCGGTTTTCAGGTGGGCCTCCCATGCCGCCTTGAGGTCAATATTGGTGAGCACATCCACGTTAAAAAGGAGAAAAGGCCGTTGATCCCAAAAGTCTTGCACCTTCTTGATGGCCCCTCCTGTACCCAGTATTTCTTCTTCCATGCTTAAGTGAATTTCCGGCATTGAGCCTTCAAGTGAGAAGTTATTTAAATACCGCTTCACTTGACTCCAGTGATGATGGGCATTGACCATTACTTGGGTCACCCCGAATGAGGCGAGGTAGGATATTGCATGCTCAAGGAGCGGCCTGTTTCCGACCGGCACAAGGGCCTTTGGCCTTGAATGGGTGAGCGGCCTAAGCCTGGTTCCGAATCCTGCAGCCAGTATCATTGCCTTCATGTCGCTGTGGGCCCTTTACATTTCCATGGAGATGGATCATATTCAGCTCACCAGGGGCTTGGAGCATATTTTGACCTAATTTTGCTATATCATGATACAGACTCCAATACAAATGGTGGGAAGAGCCGAGCCCGCCTTAACCTGTACAAGTACTTGTAGTAAATGAGGAGCTGGAAAACCATGCAAGCCACCCTGGAGCTCTCAGAACTGAACTTCAAGATCGCCCAACTTTTCATGGCCGGGATGGCAGGGCCAGAGCTTGATGATAGGGCGAGGGAGCTGATAGAGCTTGGGGTGGGGGGAGTTGTCCTTTTTTCCCGCAATATAGAGGGCCCCGAACAAGTGGCCGGGCTATGCGGCCAGTTACAAGCCCTGGCTTTGGAAACCCACGGGACCCCCCTTTTTGTGGCAATAGACCAGGAAGGGGGCAGGGTGGCAAGGTTAAAAGAGCCCTTCACCATTTTCCCGGGCAATGAAGAGATGGCCCAAGCCGTGGAGCCTGAGAAAGAAGCGCAGAGATTTGCCCGGATAACTTCAAAAGAGCTTTCCCTTGTTGGAATTAATATGGACCTTGCACCAGTCCTTGACATCCCCAGGGGTGAGCCCGAAATTCATTTGAGGGGCAGAACCTTTGGATCAGATCCAGACACGGCCTCCATCCTAGGGAGGCTGATAATAGGGGGGCTGCAAGAGAGTGGAATAATGGCCGTTGCCAAGCATTTCCCCGGTCTAGGAGCCGCAACCCTAGACCCTCACAAAAGCGCGTTAATCATAGATGTGGATGAAAATGAGCTGAAAAATATAGACCTCAAGCCCTTTCAGGCTGCTATAAAGGTGGGCGTCAGCGGAATAATGGTGTCCCATGCGCGCTATCCGGCAATAGACTCAAATTATCCCGCAACCCTGTCAAGGGTCATAATGGAGGGGTTTTTGCGCGATTCCATGGGCTTTCGAGGCCTCATATTGACAGACGATCTGGAGATGGGGGCCATCAGCTCGCGGTGGGAGGTTCCAGAGGCTTCCAGGATGGCATTTGAGGCTGGTGCAGATCTATTGCTTATTTGTAAGGATCAAGAACTGGTCTTGAAGGGCATTGAGGAGATACGCCGCCAGGTGCTTCAGGGTCAGATTCCCTTGAGCCGGCTCCACACCTCTGTTGAGAGGATCAAGAAGTTCAAGTCAAGGATCCCTGCCCATGTTCTTCAGCCTTCACTTTGCAAGGCAAGGGAATATTGGAAGCGCTAGGGCCAAGTGTGTTATCCGACTGAGGACTGGAGTGGTTCGAGGGGGTCCGGATTTTTCAACCTGAGGGATGTTGCTTGGAGGGGAGTGCAATTAGGTGGTCATCTTCAACCTCAGGTGGTAGGATGGGAAAACCAGAAGAGGGAGGTTGATTTTCAGGCATGGCCACAGGGGCTTGCGGAATAAACTGCTCGGTTTGCAGACTCAACTTGCTGGGTATCTGTGGCAGCTGCGGATCAGGGCGAAGTGTGGAGGGCTCCCGCAAACGGGCTGAGATGGAAAGAATTTTTGGCACTGGGTGCCCCATCTTGGTCTGTGCAATGGAAAGGGGTGTGGAATATTGTCTCAGGGACTGTGACCGATTTCCATGTGTTCAATTCAAGGATGGACACTATCCTTTTAGCGAGGGGTATCTTGCCATGCAGGAGCGAAGAAGGAAGGAGCCGCCCAAGTCCCGTTCTCCACTAGGGGAACTAGTGAAGGTGCCCGGAGAATACTGGGCTGCACTGAACGCACAAGACCTTGGAGAGCTTTGTGAAAGGGCCCTTATAAGCCAAAGCTCTCAAGGCGAGCTTTTGATCCCCTTTTTAAACACCTTCATACTTATGGATCTAAAAGGGCAAACCGTTTCTCTTCAGTCCGGCCGGGGGTGGAAACACCTGGACCATCCATTGGTAGAACTATTGGCCCTGGTCTACGTGCTTCATGTGAAAAATGCTCCGTTGACAAACAGGCTTATAGGGGTTTCAGAGCTCAAGACTTCTCATTTCTTTACCGGTCCCCATGAATTGAAGCTAAGGCCCATCATGGAGCGCTTTGGCAATGATCTGGAAGGTTTTAAAAACGCAGCAGAAAAACTGGGCGGCGAAAGCATTGAGCTTGCAGACGCTGCGTACTCCTTCAAGCTTTTCCCCAGGATACCTATCTATTATCTCCTGTGGCAGGGTGACGATGAGTTCCCGCCAAATGCCTCGGTCCTGTTTGATCAATCCATCGAACAGCATTTTGCCGCAGACGCCATCTGGGGAAGCGTGAACCTTATATCTGACCTCCTCCTGATGGCAAGAGGCATCGAATCATTATGGGGAGGGGAAGAGAGAGGTTAGGCCCTCTTTGGCCTCATGGTGGCGAGGATAACGGGGACCTTTTCATCTTCAGTGGTAATGGCCTTTTTCTGGGCCTTGATGTGAAAGTGATCTGACATCTGAGCGAAAAAGTCCATGGAAGTCTTCCTCAGCCCTTCGGCCAGCATCACCATGCCTTGAGGTTTTAAAAACCTGAAAAAAAGGGAGCGGAGGGCAGCAAAATCCTCCCGGCGATAAACCACCTCTGAGCCCAATATCAGGTCGAATTGGCCTTCTAATTCGGGCTCATACCAGTCAAGCCTCAGAACTTGGGCCCCCGCGCAATTATTTTCTTGCACATTGGCACGGATGAACTCCAGGGCCCTGGCGTCGTATTCAGTTATGGTGGTGTTATGGCCATAGCGGGATGCAACAACACCCACAACTCCCAAACCGGCTCCGATCTCCAATACCTTCCCGTTGGGAGTGGGAGGCATGGCAGCTACTTCCAAGGCAAGAAGGATGGCTGCCTCCCAGATCCGCGCCCAAAGGGGGAACCCTTTCAAAGGATCATCAGGGTCAAGCAGCGGATCAAGGGAATCAGGCACATGGAAACAAAACTCCTCGTGGCCAATTGTAAGCCTCTTTTTCTGCGTCTTATATTTTTTTCTAAAATCATCTAAAGGCCTCTGCGCCATAATTACACCTCTTTAATATTTCTACCATACATTGACCTTAAACAAACCCCTTATTTTGATAGGCTTGTACTTTGCAGTATAACTATTTAAAATCTATGTAGGATACTGTGGCAGGAAAGAATAGGATATGCAAAAAGACTTTGACAACAAGCTGTAGATATTTCAATATTGAAATAAAAAGCCTCAAGGGGGATCAGCATGAAAGAAGTGATTCTTAGCGCCTTACAAGAACTGATCGTTCCTGAGCTTGATCGAATCAAGGAACAGGTCGGGCAAGTAAGGGCGGAGCTTGAGCTTACCAACAGGAGGCTGGATGATGTAAACCTTCATTTGGCTGATCTCAGCAGGCGCATAGACGACACTAACAACCGTATCGATGACCTACGCGAGGAGCTCACAAAGCGTATAGATGAGACTAATAAGCGTATAGACGACACCAACAGGCGCATAGATGAGACTAATAAGCGTGTAGACGACACCAACAAGCGGATTGATGACTTACGGGAAGAGCTCACAGGGCGTATAAACGACACCAACAAGCGCATTGATGACCTACGGGAAGAGCTCACAGGGCGTATAGACGACACCAACAAGCGGATTGATGACTTACGGGAAGAGCTTACAGGGCGTATAAACGATACCAACAAGCGCATTGACAGCGTTAGAGAGGAGTTATCCCGGCAGGATGGAGAGATAAACCGACGGTTAGATCGGCTTTACGAAATTATAGTGCGGCGGGATGAGCACTTTAAGGTCGAGGAGAGGGTGACGGCACTGGAGCGAGAGGTGGATGAATTGAAACGCCGCCTTGCCGCATAATACTGGCAGCTAGGCATAATCTCCATTCTCCAAATTGGCTTGTAATAATCAGGCTGTTTCAATATACTAATTTATGCCACGAGGGATGACCGTGGCATTTTTATTTGAGGCCGGGGAGGAAGATGGGCTCACTTGATCGTCCACTTGTAATTGCTACGAGGAACAAGGGCAAGCTTGCTGAATTTAAGGAGCTGCTCAAGGGCTTTGATCTCGAAGTCAGGGGGCTTGATGATTTCGGCCCCATCCCAGAGGTGATGGAAGACGGTGAGACATTTGAAGAAAATGCGGTTAAAAAGGCGCGCTTCACCGCCAAGGTGCTGGGGCTGCCTGCGCTTGCGGATGATTCCGGCTTGGTGGTAAAGGCCTTGGGTGGCGCCCCAGGGGTTTATTCGGCAAGGTATGCGGGAGCTGGGGCAAATGACGAGGCAAACAACAAGAAACTTCTCAAGGCCATGGAAGGAGTTGCCGATCGGCAAGCAGAGTTTGTTTGCGTAATCGCCATTGCTGTGCCGCGGGGGCCGGCCCTGATTTACGAGGGCAGGTGCCAGGGCGAGATCCTGGAAGAGGCAAGAGGCAAAGGCGGCTTTGGGTATGACCCGGTTTTTTACTATCCTCCGCTCAAAAAAAGCTTTGCGGAGCTGAGCCCCGAAGAGAAAAACAAAGTAAGCCATAGGGGCAGGGCGATGAATGAGCTAAAGGGGGAATTTGACAAGGTGTTGATCTGGCTTCAGCAAAGGCTCCTGGAGGAGCCTCCTTGAGTTTTTTATTGACAAAAAGGGAGAGGATGAGTATTTTGTTAATAACGTGAACGAAGTAAAAGGAGGACACCATGTTTGAGGTAACAAAAAAGGCAACAGAAATGATCAAAGAGTTCCTGAAGGACAGGGAGGAGATCCCTGCCATAAGGATTATGCTCTCCCAAGGGGGGTGAGCCGGCCCCACTTTGGGCATGGCTCTGGATGAGCAGCGGGAGAATGATCAAGTATTTGATGAGGATGGAATCACTTATGTGATTGAGAAAAATTTATTTGAACAAGTAAAGCCCATAAAGGTTGATTTTGTCAACTCACCATTGGGGTCAGGATTTTCCATCTCTTCTAGCATGAGCCTTGGCGGGGGATGCGGAAGTTCCTGTAGTTGCTAGCATAAAGTAAGGATTAAGGCCGCCTGTGTAGCTGTTGGACTAACCAGGCGGCCTTTTTGTGTTAAAAAGCGCCCAACTGGCACCGGGAGATCTTGACTCCCAAGGCCTCACAGGCAGAAGCCACTTCAAGTTTGCCAAGCCCCATTGATTCAGCAACGGCCCAGGCCTCCTTGCACGAGAGTTTGCCATCCTTCGACCTTTTCCGGATTGCTTCTTCCAGGGACGGATCAACCGAATCCGGTGCCTTGATGATCTTTTTTTGAGGCTTGTAGCCAAACAGTCCAAGCTGGCACTTGACAATCGGGATTTCAAGATAGTCCAGGGCAAAACCCACCTCTTTTGGGTCAACCCCCAACTCTCCAGCCACCTCAAAGGCAAGGGCGCAAGCCATCTCACCGCCTTTGGCCTTTTTCTTTACCACCTGCACAACCTTGCTAGAAGGCCTCTTGTCTGCAGGGTGCTTTTTGCTGAACTGCATTTCTTTTTCTTTGCTCACCACTCTTCCTCCTCAAGATCTTTTGTTTACCCGAAAAGACATGGCCGCAACAGATTCCTCTACAAGACAGGGATAATTTGTTGTGATGACAGTTTATCTATTGAGTGCTATACATTTCAAGTAATAATCGGAGAATGTCCAACAGGGGCTCTTAAATTGGGCGCGATAGGAGGGTTTGGAGATGGGAATAAGGGAGAATGTTGAGGCCGTTTTGAAAGAGTTGCCTCCTGGCGTGATACTGGTGGGGGCTGCAAAGACAAGAACCCCCCAAGAGATATTGGAGGCTGTGGAAGGGGGCCTCCAGGTGGTGGGTGAAAACTATGT
>JAMOVZ010000307.1 GCA_027061865.1 Desulfobacterales bacterium | reverse complement strand
CCCATCCCGCAGGCAGGGGTTAGCATTGATTGGGTGTAAAGCGTATTTTTGGATATGCCCCACTCGATTATCTTCTCAAGCCCTATCAGGAGCCTTTCATACAGGAGCCCGGCAGTCTCTCCTCTTTTGAGACCGGAGGTTGGCACAATCCCCCATGCAATGGTGCCCCCCTGTTCTAGAAACTCTACTATGGCATCTTTGTAAAGGAGAAAGTAGTCGAGGTATTCATATGCATCAAAGTTTATTATATCAGGTCCAGCCTCCAGCAACATGGCCCAGTCAGTGTTTCCGCAACAGTGGATGCCCAAGATCACTTCTGTCCGCTCCCTCAGGAAATGAAAGATGCGCTGCAGATGGGCTACTACCTCTTCGCGGCTCACCGGTGAAAAGGCAGAACCGAACCCGGACAAATAGGGCTCGTCAAAGAAAAGGATCGTTTTTCTGCCAGACTCTTGAAGCTTTTTCACCTGCCACAAGGCCTTTATGGAGAGGGCTGATACCATGGCCTCCATGAGATCTGGGTTGTGTAGAATTGCCTTTTCGTCCACGTCAGTGATTGCTGCTCCAAAGGTAAGTGGCCCGCTGCTTTGACCCTTTATGTAAAGAGGGCCTATAGGGGGAGATTCAAGGCTTGCAAGCTCTACCATCCTGTAGAGGCCTGGGGCGTACTCTAATGGTATGGCAAAGTAATCTGTCTCTTCTGCCATGAAGCGTTCATAAAAAGAGACCAATTCCTGCTCCATCTCTCTGGCACCTGAGATGAAGAGGGCATGCGTTTCCTTATCTATTTCAAGCAAGGGCAAGTGCCAGCTCTGTTGGATGTTCATGTCTTCCAGGAAAGAGCGTTTTACCAGTTGGGGCCAGTAGGGAATGTGAGGTAGGGTTGCAAGGACTTCTCTGCAGGCCTTATCCACATCCAGGTAGGGCAGGCTGCCTATGCCGGTTGCTAGGAAGCCGGAATCAAGCCTTTTCTTGGACACGGCCCAGCTCCTGGATCTTGGACAACCATGCCTCTAAGACAGATATGGTATTGGGCCTTGCCTCTTGCTCCATGGATTCTTCCGGGGCAGGTTTGGCAACCTCCTCGGCGGCAGTGGGCTCCTCTTCAGCCGATGCCAAGGCCCTCAGCTCCGCCAGCCTTCTGGCAAGTTCCGCATTCTCAGGCTCCCTGGCGAGCACTTCCTCATAAATCCTGATGGCCTCGTGGAGCTCGCCTTGCTGGTAGTATATCTCTGCCAGGGTGGGTGTTGCCAACGGCGGCTCCTCTGCCTCCGGCTCAAGTTCGGGGGCAGGCTCTTCTCTGGGTGTCAACCCGTCCAGAATCTCTTTGGCCTCTTGATCATCGGGATGGAGGGCAAGATAGGTTTTAAGGGCTGCAGAGGCCTCCTCTTTTCTTTCTTGTGACAGATAGAGTTGGGCCTGGAGCTTAAAAGAACGGCCCATCTCCCTTACCTTTGCCCCGGCTTTGTCCAAGGTCTGTTCCGCAAGCCCCAGGAAACCCGCCCTTGTGTAAGCCTCTGAGAGGAGAAGCAGCAGGGGCACATGGTCAGGGGCGTGATGAAGCGCCTTGGTCCCCTCCTTTATCACTGTTCGGGTCTCCCCCTGTTTCAAAAGCTCTTGGAGCGCAATACAAAGGGTGTGAAGTGAGGGATTGCCCCTAAGTATCTTCTCTAAAAGTTCTTGATTGTCAGACATAAATTATAACCTCCCGTGGAGGATGTTGATGTGATTCCTGTTTGTCCAGTGTTTTTTATTTATTATCGGTTGTTGGCACAGGTTCATCAGTAAATCTGATTATGAGATCATTTTTTTTCACCAGTCCCAGCTCTTCCCTGGCAATGCTTTCGATATAGTCCGGGTCAGTTCTAAGCCTCTTAATTTCGCTCAACAAGGCCTCATTTTCTGCCTTTAGTTGATTGATGCGTTGGATGACCTGCTGTTTTTCGAACTCCAGGTGGTAGAGGCGCAAAAGTCCCTGCCGGCTAAATATCAGCCATCCAAACAGCGGTGCCAGGACAATGAGAGCCAATATGGCCAGCTTTAAGAATGAGCGTTTTCTTCTCTTTTTCACTTTTCCTCAGCCTTCCATTTGGCAGCAATAATTATGGAGCGGATGCCAGCGCTCTTTGCGGCATCCATCACCGCAACCACTCGGCCGTGGGAGGTGTGTTTATCGGCCTGGAGCACGAGGTTTACGATCCCCTTTTCATTTACCATGCTGCTTATCTTGGCCTTTAAGGTGGCTAGATCCACCTTTTTGCCTTTAAGGTAAATTGTGCCCTTTTTGTCCAAAAGGACGATGACCTTCGCCTCTTCAGACTCATACACCTTTCTGGCCACCTTTGGCAACCTAATCCGCACGCCTGAGGCGATCTCAAAGTGCGAGGTAAGCATGAAAAAGATGAGAAGCAGGAAGACCACGTCTATAAGGGGGGCCATGCCAAGCCTCGGTTCCTCCTCTGCCATGCTCCTCTTGAATCGCACAATCTCCTCCCACCTTTCCGGCTATTGCTGGACTTGGCTGTATTTTTCCATCAACTCTACCAGGCGGATTGAGCTCTCCTCCATCTCAAATATGAGCGAGCTCACTTTGTCCTTAAGATACCTGTACGCCACAAGGGTAGGGATCGCAACACAAAGCCCTGTGGCAGTGGTGATCAGGGCCTCTGCAATGCCGCCGGCCAGAGGCGCGGGGTTTCCAATCCCCTGAACTGATATGGCGTTAAAGGTTTTTATCATACCGGACACTGTGCCAAGGAGGCCAAGAAGAGGGGTGAGGTTGGCGATGGTGCTCAGGATGGCCACGTGCTTTTCCAGCACAACCGCCTCTCTACTCCCCCTTTCCTCTATGGCCTCTTTTACCAGCCACATGCCCTTGTGACTGTTCTTGAGGCCTGCGAGGAAAATCTTGGCGATGGAAGAATTGTCACTTTGGCACAGAAATATGGCCTCAGAGAGCTTTTGCTTCCTCAGTAGCTCCTCAACCTTGCGGATGAATTCCTGGGGGATAATAAGCCTTCTTCTTAATACCCAAAGCCTCTCCAGGAAGATGGCAAAGGCCACGATGGAGCAAAATATGATGGGGTACATGAAGATACCCCCTTTTACTATTAGCTCAATCATACGGCGCAACCTGTAATGGAATGGATTGAGGTTGATTAATGCCTTTTGTATGGACAATCGTCTTTACATAACATATCTTTAAATTTGTTAAAAATGAAAATTAAATAGCGGGGTTGCGATATTTCGAGATGTCTAAAAGCGGTCAGAAAGGCAAGGCAAAGGTCCTGGATCTTTCCAAGGCAAGGAGGAAAAAGGAGCCCCTTGTCTCCCAGGACCTCGGGGCGCTTTCCAAGAAAGAGGGCAGCCGGCTCCTGGAATACTTTCTAAGTGCAGACAAGCCAAGGGAGCTTGTCCGTTCCTTGGCCCCCCAGGATTATTATTGGGTGATAAAAAGGGTGGGCGAAGACGACTACTTGCCCCTACTGGAGTTAGGAAGCTACGACCAATGGCAACATGTCATGGATTTGGAACTCTGGGAGAAGGATCGCCTGGACCTCAATCAGGCTTATAAATGGCTTTCACGGCTTCACAAGGCCCATCCTCCCTCCCTTGCCAAATGGCTCTACACAAAGGCACAACACTTGGCGTATCTGTTTTTTTACAAGAGCATCGAGGTGGAGACGCGGCCTCAGGATGAGGCATATGATCTTCCGGACGGCTTCTTCACCTTAGATGGAGTATATTATCTCCGCGCCAAAAACCCTGAGCAGCAAGAGATCCTTTATGAGATTCTCCGCTCCATGGCCCAGTTGGACTATAATCTTTATCAATCATTCCTCACCACCTTGCCTGGAGTGATTCCTGCAGAATTGGAGGAGGAGATGTTCAGATTGAGGGGGATAAGGCTTGCCGAAGTGGGTTTCTTGCCATTTAACGAGGCAATGGAGATTTATTCGGCCTTGCCGCTTCAGGCTATTGCCCCTGAGCAGAAGGGTGAGATAGTGGAAATTGACCAAGATGAAGAAGATATAAAGGGCCTAGTTCCTGTCACCCCCCTTCAGGAGGCTCCTCGTGAAAACATGCTCATAAAGGTAGCATCCAAGGATATGGATCTCGCTTTTGTTGAAAGGCTTCAGCTTGAGTTCGCAGGCCTCTGTAATCAAATACTTTCTGCCGAAGGGTTGAGGGTTGAGGATTTTGACGTGTTGGTCCAGACCTGCCGCAGGGCTTCAGCATATCTGAACCTTGCCCTGGAAGAGATCGCCGGTGAAGATCTATCTCGAGCCGAGCAGATTGTGAAAAACCATAGCCTCGTCAAGATCTTCAGAGTGGGTTTTGGCCTGGCCTTGAGGGCCAAGTGGGAAGCGGAGAGATGGGTAAAAGGAAGCTGGTTTAAAGAACAAGGCCTTGAGTTTAGTTTCTGGGGCGAGGAGTGGGGAGAGATCCTTGCAGCCCTTTTGGAGAGAAAACCCCGTTACTTTGCAGGACAGGGGCCAGGGCCCAAGGACTTTGAAAAGCCCCCAGAGCTCGCCCATGCAATTGAAATCTCAAGGCGCCTGAGAGTGCTGGATGCACTTTTACGGCAACTAGCTATGAAATATCCCATAGCACCGGAGTTGCTGAAGCACCCGGAGGCCTTGTTCTATCCCGTCTTGTTTAATCTCTGGGCCGTTTCCCTTCTTGGGCTTGAACCCCAGGCAAGGCCCCTTAGTCTTGAGGAGGCAAAGATGTTTTTTCAAATTTTGCGCCAAGGCGAACAGGAGCCTCCCTTTTCCATGAACCAGTTTAGGGATGCCTTTGTGGAGTTTTTTGCCTCAGAAGGAGAGGGTCTCGCGGACAAAACAGAGCTCTCTGCTCTTCTTTCTCTTCTTTGGCAGGAATTTAGGGAGGAATATGCAGGGGTAAAGTTAGAAGACCTGGATCCGCGTTACTCCCGGATCCTGGTGATCAGGCCCTCTCCCTGATCATCTCCTCGGTAAAACAGGCCGTACAGTTTTTCCCCCATAAGGAAAAAGTCTTGTTTTCTTTGTAAACTCTGATATTTACATAGCCTTCGTCCATGAGCTTTTTCAAAGCGGATACCGGCAGAGAAAAGCCATCCACGCTTACCTCATCACCATTCTGTTTTCCGGAGATAAGCTCTTCGATCTTCATATCCTAACCTCCTTGCGCTCTTTTAAAACCTCGGACTCACTTTAAACAGCTTTTAAGCCCAATCTCACTCAAGAGACCAGGCTAGGTCCTTATCTCTTGTAAAATAAACACCAAATAAGAGATTGCAAAACATATCAGGGTGATTGCGATAAGGGCGGTCACATGGGGGTAAACCACCACCAGGCTTTGGCCCAGGGGCAAGGGATTTTGGAAACGCGAAAGGGATAATTGCTCAAGGGCCCCCATCATCACTATGGAGCGTGTGGTCTTTCGCATGGGATCGATAATTATGCCTGAGGCCTCAGAATAGAGGACCATTGGCGAAAACAGAGAGGCGGTCTCCTTTATCCTGGCGTTTTTCACCAATACCTCCGGACTCACCCCCCGTTGCCGGTCTACAGGGGCAATTGAATCGGCAAGTACACTTGCTCCCAATGAGACAAAGAACGAAAGGAATATCCATACGGCCACAGATGCCAGTGCTGAGGTGGAGATGCTCTTAAAGAGGATAGAAAAAAGGATTGCTAGGCCCAGCCAGAATGAAATATAAAAGATGCTGATCAAGACGTACACAAAGAGCCGAATCACCTCTTCCACTCCAGGCACAACACCCACTATGGTAAGTCCGAAGCCCGAGACCACCAGGGTTATGGCGATGAGCATGATAGATATGGTGACCACTCCTGCCAAAAACTTCCCGTTTATCACCGCATCTCGGTAAATGGGCTGCGACATGATTTTGATTAATGTGCCTTGGGCCCTCTCTTTGTTAATAGCATCAAAGCCCAGGACAATTCCTATAAGAGGGCCGAAAAATGCCACAAATTGAACTAAAGAGAAAAGGGCCCCCCGGGTGTTAAAGAGCATGAGAAATACGAACTTTGGCTTTGCTACACCTTCGAGGCTCTCCCTAAGGTGAAGCCCGGCCATATAACTGGTGATGAAGCTCACCATTGCAATCAGGGCAAACAGGATCACAAACCTGTAACTGCTGAAATGGTCAGCAAGCTCTTTTCGACATATGGCGACTACACCGTGCATGACCTCAGCTCTCCTGGAAATATCTGAGATAAATTTCTTCAAGGGAGTATTCCTTGTCTCCAATGCCTAACCTTTCTTCCGCAAGTTGTTCCATGCTCCCTTGTGCAACCATCTTTCCATTTATCATGATTCCCACCCTGTTACATATCCTCTGCACTTGATAAAGGTTATGGGATGACAGCAGCACGGTCATTCCCTTGTCCTGGTTCAATTGGGCTATCAGGTCAACGAGTTTTGTGGCCCCCTCCGGATCCAGGCCCAGCGTCAGTTCATCCAGAAACAGGACCGATGGGTTCTTAATTAATACTTCAGCAATTCCAAGCCGCTGTTTCATGCCCCTTGAATAGGCTCCCACCTTTTTCCTGGCTTCTTTTTTAAGGCCAACGAGTTCCAGGACCTCTTGGATGCGCCTTTCTGCTTCATCGGCGGGGATACCGTTGAGGTCAGCTATGAAGTCCAAGGTCTGAACAGCATCCAGGTCAGTGTAGAACCCTACATTTTCAGGCAGATAGCCCACCCGGGCCTTGATTTTCCGGGAGTCCTTGGCAGGATCCAGGCCGCACACAAGGGCTCGTCCTTCCGAAGGGCTGCTGAGGCCCAGGAGCATGAGGAGAGTGGTGGTCTTGCCCGATCCATTGGGGCCTAGGAAGCCAAACACCTCACCCTCTTTCACATGTAAATTAAGTTTGTGAACAGCGGCTTGGCCGTTATAATACTTGGTTAAATCGAATGTTTCGATGATCCTTTTCTCACCCATGTTACCGTCTTCCCAGCTTGGCAAACATCAGTATCAAGCCTAAGACCACTAAAACAATAATTCCTATGCCAATCCAGCCCCAAGCGGTGGATGCTTGTACTGTCACCCTTAGCTCAAGGTTTTTTGAAATCTTTCCAGCATCCACGTTCAGTGTGACGGCGTAATCTCCCACAAGCGCCTGCTCGGCAGGCCTGATAGTTACTTCCACTTGTTTTAGTTCACCAGGGGCTATGCTATCGAGCTTTTCAGGCGTGAATTTGACCTCCCAGTTCTCTGGTTTAAAGCTGAGAAATTCCACATTGGTTAGTGTGGCGGAGCCATTGTTCTTTACATAGATGGATATATTGGCTTCCTTGCCACGCTGGGCCCTGAGCGAGAGAAGCCCGTCAGCAGTTCCCACTTCCATCTTGTAGGTGCCGGTGAGCACTATGGTAAGCCTTGCCTCGTCCTTTGCCTCGGGCGAAGAGACCTTTACCAGGATAGGATACTCGCCCGGCTCTGCCAGGGGATAGGGTTTTACCTCCACGGCGACACTCTGGCTCTGGTCTCCCTTCAGCCGGAGGCTGGATATGTACTTTTCTTCATAGGCTGGCTTGAAATTCACTTCCCAATTCTTCGGCCCCTGGGCGGAGAGATTGAATATCATGTCTTTGTCCAGATTGTTTTCAACCTCTATTGAGAATTCGAAGGTGGCGCCTGTTGGCCCTTTGAGCACAGGATATGAGGTGAGGATCTCCACCCCGTTCTCTTTCTCAGATTCTGCCTCTCCCTTCACAGTAACAATTAATGAGGAACGGGATTTAAGCTTCCCATCCATGCTTTCACCAAGGATCTTTATCTCATAGTCCCCAGGCTCAACCTCCTTTGGTGGCTCTACTTTCAAGGTGAGAGTGCGGGTTTGCTCACTTTCCACATGGACTCCTGTGACACCAAAGCTGTATGTCTTAATCCAGGCTTTCCAGCCCTTAGGCACTGAAATTACCTTGACAAACACATCTTCATCGCTTCTGCCCCTGTTTTTTATGTAAAGATCAACGCTGATACTCTCTTCCCCCCGGGGAATCTCTATCCCTGTATATTCCGGAAAGACGGCAAAGGCCCTGGGAGGAAGATTTTTTTTGTCTTCTTCCTTTTGTCCCGCCCAACCCTTCGAGCCAAAATAGGATAGCAGAAGGATCGCTGCCGCTACATACAACATTGCCGTGAAACTATGAGTTCGCAACCATCTAACATGCATAACCGTGCCCTCCTGGAGTCAGTCATTCTCTATGCTGGTGTATTTTTCCATCCTCTCAGCGTCATATCCCGCCTTCTTATAGTCTTCGAGGG
>JAMOVZ010000306.1 GCA_027061865.1 Desulfobacterales bacterium | reverse complement strand
CAGCCTTCATCAATTGATTGACTAACCTCAACTTGGCTTGCTGAGTAAGCTGAGTAATAGGCTCTCATGGTGGGCCTTGTTTGAGTGCCATGCTAAATATTTACAGATATACGTGTATATTTCTGATTCTTGTCGCCATGTCGGAAAGCTGCTTGAAAAGACCCTTTAAGAAAGAATCCCTATCAGGCTTTTCTCGATCACTCACGTCAACCACCGCTCCGGCCACCCTCAATTCTAATGGCAAGTCGTTTACTTTAATGGGTTTGGAATGTAGCTTTCTGATCACCCTCCTCAGAGCAAGCTTGGCATCTTCCAAGGGGGTCATAGGTAACAGGGCAACAATCTTATCCCTGCCCACTTGTCCCACGATGTCGCTTTTCCTAAAGGACTGAGCCAAAATATATAGCACCCTGTCCATTATCTGCTCTCGAGTTATCGAGCCAGGACCAACCGGCCCCCTTAATTTTGCCTTCACAATAGTAAATGCGGCAGCTGAAAAAGGGATATCATACCTTATGACTTTGGCAATTTCCTTCTCAAGGAACACCATTAAACTTTGCTCATCTAGGATTCCTGCAGGAAGCCTTTTACTAGACCGTTCAGCCTCTCGCCTGTTCCATTCATTCATGATCTCTTTATGAATCTGCGCAAAATCATCTTCATCTATTTCTTCTGCCTCAGCTTTCCGCCGAATTACCTTTAATATCTCGCGCAGCTCTTCGTCTTCTCCAACAGTATGCTCAAGGGTCTGAAGGACTGACAGTCTCTCCTGCGCCTTGCTTTCAATAGGCCTCGCTTGGCGTTCGAGCCACTCGAGTCTAAGTTTATCCAGCATCTCATCGACCTTTTGATTAATTGTTTGCTCGAGGCGGGCCAGTGCAGACTCTTTGAAGTGTTTGTTTTCCAAGTGTTTAAGGATTTTTGATTGAACTTCTCTCATTACAGAACGGACATGTTTTTCGCCTTCCTGTGTAGCCCCCGCTTCCACATCATCACTTAGTCTTGCTCCCAGTCGCTCTATGTACTCCACAAGGATATCGGACAGCAGTGTATCATCTCCTGTTCCCTTGCGTATCTCGGCAGCCAGATAAATAAGCTCTGCAGCACGGGTGGGATTATTCTTCACTTCCTCTATCAATTGTTCCGCGTCAATTCCTATCTCCTCAGAGCTTTCTTTCAATATCTTGGCGAGTTCCTCCCCCTTTAGTTCTTTACTAAGTTCCCGGATTAGTTCAAGGTAGTCCTCTAAGGCCATCCCTTCAGCCAAAAGGGCTCGTTTGATCTTGGGCAGTAAGCGTTTCAATTCCTCTGGCTCAGGAACCAAGCGCCGAATGATCTGAGCAAGCCGGGCCACTGAAGTCTTACCCCGACCGTACTCTTCCTTGACTAGACTAATGAGAACACTGTCAGTTATCTCATTTGCCTTTTCCACAATTCTTTTCTCATTGGTAAAGGCCATCCCCACAACCCTTTGGGCTTCCAATGCCTCTACCAGTTCCCTCTTCATTGTAAAAACGGCCTGGGCCAGTTCTGTAAGGCCTCCGGTCCTGCCCTCTGAAACATTCTTTTGAATCTCCTCTCCGATCAACTCCAACTGCCGCAATAGTACTGATCCCGCTGCCAAACCTCTATTCCCGCCAAGACGTCGCCCCCCTTCGGTTAGCTCTGCATCCTCTTCCTGGGCAGTATTCGCCCATTCAATTCCGGTCTTTACCACTTGCCTTGAAAAACCCTTAGGGTCTTTAATCAATTCACTAACATCCAATGTCCTCAAAAATTCCCCTGTTAGGATACTCTCCAATAGGGCGTCCACTAACATTTCCTTGGATTTACCATTATTTTGCTCCATCAAATCTGGGGTTATTTTCCTCAATGCCTCTTTGGATATGACTTCGTCGTCAGCAGTGACCTTTTTATAGAAAACATGATTAATTTTTAGGTGGCTAACCCGCTTTTTATTCAAAGCACTTCTTATAGCTTTCGCGTCAGAGTACTTATCCGGTTTCGAATATATTTCTATGAAAGACTCCACTTCCCTTTTTTCGAGACCTTTCTCGAAAGAAATAGATTGGAGGCCTTTCTTCTTAAAATGTCTCATAAGGGGCCCAGTGT
>JAMOVZ010000305.1 GCA_027061865.1 Desulfobacterales bacterium | reverse complement strand
ATCCACCAAGGAGACATCCGTTGAGGTCCCTCCCATATCAAAGGTAATCAGCTTGTCAAAGCCGGCCGTTCTCCCTATCTCGCATGCCCCCACCACTCCGCCTGCCGGCCCAGAGAGGATAGTGCGCACCGACTCACGCATGGCAGTACCGGCAGAGATGCTGCCACCGTTTGACTGCATGATGCTCAGGGTGTCCTCCTCTTTGAGCCTCTCCATCAGGAAGCTGATGTAATTTTTCATCTTGGGGGACACGTAGGCATTGATCACTGTGGTGGAGCAGCGCTCGTATTCTCTAAATTCGCTCAATATCTGGTGGGACAATGACATGGGAATTCCAAGGGGCTCAAGGGCCTTGCCAACGCTCTTTTCGTGGTCTGGATTGAGGAAGGAAAAAAGGAAGCACACGGCCACAGATTCCACATCCCACTCTCTCAACCTTGTTGCCGCAGCCTTTATGTCTCGCATTAAAACAGGCTCCAGCTCTTCCCCCGTGCGCAGGACCCTTCCCTTAATACCGAATCTCAGCTCGGGAGGCACGATATGGGGCTCCTTTTGGTAGCCCAGGTCATAAAGCCGCTCCCTGTTTTGCCTCCCAATCTCTATTATGTCTTCAAACCCCTTGTTGGTGATAAGAGCGGTCTTGGCCCCCTTTCTCTCCAAAATGGCATTGGTTGCAACAGTTGAGCCGTGAATTATGCGCTTGGTCTCCCTCCCTGCCACCTCCTCCAGGCCCTTCAGGACTGCAATGGCCGGATTCGAAGGGGTTGAGAGGATCTTGAAGATCCCCCACTGACCTCCCTTTTTGAAAACGAAGTCAGTAAATGTTCCGCCCGTATCAACTCCTATTACTATCATCTATCTTTCAAAGCCCCTTAGATGCCTAAGAATGCAGTCTTGAACATCTCGCTCCGTAGCAGATCCTCTGAACTTCCCTCAAGCACAATCCTTCCGGTTTGAAGCACGTAGCCTCTATTGGCGAGCTCCAAGGCCTCCCGCACGTTCTGCTCCACCAGCAAAATCGTGATATCCCTTTGCTGCAACTCCTTGATGGTCTCAAAGACCTCGTCGACCAGGATAGGGGCAAGGCCAAGGGAGGGTTCGTCCAGCATCAGGATCTTTGGATTTGACATGAGCCCCCGGCCGATGGCCACCATCTGCTGCTCGCCTCCCGAAAGGGTTGATGCCGGCTGGGTTCGCCTCTCTTCCAAGACAGGGAACAGACCGTAAACACTTTCAAGGTTTTCCCTTATCCGTGCCTTGTCATCCAGCGTGTAGGCACCGAGGAGCAAGTTCTCCTCAACAGAAAGGGGGCCAAAGAGCATCTTTTCTTCGGGAACATATACGATGCCCAATCTCACGATCTCTTCGGTGTGGAGGTGCTGGATTTCCCCGCCCTGGAACAGGATCTTGCCTTCGTAGGCCCTCTGGGAGGCCATAATGGCCCGTAGAAGCGTGGTCTTCCCAGCCCCATTTGATCCCAAAAGGCAGACCGTCTCGCCCTTGCCCACCTCAAGGGAGACCCCGTGGAGCACAGGGGTGCGCAGGTACCTTACTTTCAGATCTTCTATTTGGAGAATCGGTTTCACATCCGGTTCCTATTTGACCAGCATTTGGTCGCGGGCAAACTTCTCACCCAAATAGGCCTTTATTACACTCGGATCCGCAGCCACGGATGCAGGATCGCCATCGGCGATCTTGACCCCGGAGTCCAACACTATTACCCGGTGGCTCACGCGCATCACCAGCTCCATCACGTGTTCTATGAGGATTATGTCCACACCCATCTTTTCGTGGATGTGCCGGATACCCTCCATTATCTCGTCTATTTCACTGGGGTTCAGCCCTGCTGCCACCTCGTCCAGGAGCAACAGCTTTGGCTCGGTGCCCAGGGCGGTGGCCATGGAGACCTTTTTTTGCGCGGCCACTGGAAGATCGGTCACCAAGTGCTCTGCAAGGGCCGTGATCTTTAACTTTTCCATGATTTCCCTGGCCTTGCCTCTTGCCACCTCCCTGGACCTGGTGCGCATGAAGCAACCCACCATTATGTTCTCCTCTACCGTGAGATCCCCAGAGGCCAAGTAAACCTGAAATGTCCTCGCCAGCCCTTTCCTTGCAACCTCATGGGCCTTCAGGGGA
>JAMOVZ010000304.1 GCA_027061865.1 Desulfobacterales bacterium | reverse complement strand
CAGCTTGCTTTCAGGATCTTTGCCCCATAGCTTAAGCAGGTCTTTGGCATGGAGGATGCCGACGATTTCATCGATGTTTTTCTTGTGAATAGGAATCCTGGTGTGGCCACATTTATTTACCAGATTTATTATCTCGCCTAAAGTGGCGTCCAAGGGGGCAGAGGAGATCTCTGTACGGGGGACCATTATGGCATGGGCGGGGGTGCCTTTAAGTTCCAAGACGCCATGGAGCATGTGCATCTGCTCGCCAGTTATCCATCCCTTGGCTTGCCCTTGGTCCATAAGGTCTTGCAGTTCTTCTGCAAGATCCTCGCTGTTGGCTATAGAACCTTTTCGTTTGAAAAGGGC
The DNA here is from genome assembly GCA_027061865.1 of Desulfobacterales bacterium. GTDB lineage: Bacteria > Desulfobacterota > DSM-4660 > Desulfatiglandales > Desulfatiglandaceae > JALVMN01. The sequence goes on along the minus strand of JAMOVZ010000304.1, from coordinate 1,790 downwards.
TCGAATAAACTCTCCAAGGCGGCGTTGGCGACGCTTTCCCGGCTTACTATGTTTGACCCCTTGTCCCAGTCCCAACCTCTCTAGCCTATTGACAATTTTTAAAAATTTAGTTTAATTATAAAGCCGTGTCAAGGAAGTTTCATTTTTGACGGGTCCTTAATTTAGGGTTGACGGGAACTTGAAGATAAAATAAAATTAAATAGATAAGCCAGAGCGGGCATAGCTCAGCTGGTAGAGTACAAGCTTCCCAAGCTTGGTGTCGCGGGTTCGAATCCCGTTGCCCGCTCCAACCCTTTGATAAATGTTTTAAAAGGGTTAATGGGCCTGATTCCCTTTTTGAGGTTGCCATTCCAGGTGAATGGCCTACTTCGAATTGCGGACAAGGCGAGGTTTCTCACATTGCGTCTCATCGTCATGTAATTGACCGCGCTATATCTTTGTCTGCACAGTGGAAGCGGGCCTAAAAGCCCGCTTTTTTGTTAGGCTCAGCCAGCTATCTTTTTTCAGGAGAGGTTCTACGATGGCAAAGACTGCGAGGCAGATCTCCGACCAGGTCACGGCACTGGTGGAGCCCATAGTGGAAGAACTGGAATTTGAACTGGTTGACGTGGAATATGTTACCGAGCGGGGCAGGCATATCCTAAGGATATATGTGGACAAAGAAGGGGGAATCACTGTTGATGACTGTGCTTTTGTGAGCAATGAGATCGGCGACCTGATCGATGTGAAGGAGATAATCCCCCATGGCTATGTGTTGGAGGTATCCTCCCCCGGCCTCAACAGGCCCCTTAAAAAGGAAAAAGACTTTCACCGGGCGGTTGGCCGGAAAATTAAGTTCAGGACCACTGAGCCCATAAAGGGACAGAAAAACTTTACCGGCTATCTCAGGGAATGTTCAGGGGGGGAGATTGTGCTGGACCTTCCAGATAGAAGAGTTAGGCTTTCTTTGGAGACCTTGGAAAAGGCCAATCTGGTATATGAATTTGATGAATTTAGTGGAGAAGGAAAGATATGATTTCAGATCTCAAGAGGATGATTGATCAGGTAAGCCGCGAGAAGGGAATAGATGCCGAGATATTGATCCAGGCACTGGAGGAGGCGGTCAAGGCTGCGGCCAAGAAGCGTTTCGGTCCAGAGAGGGAGATTGAGGTGAGTTTCAATCCGGAGCTGGGGGAAATAGAGGTTTTTGAGTTCAAGGAGGTGGTTGAAAAAGTAACTGATCCGAAGCTCCAGGTCTCCCTGGAAGAGGCCAGAAAACTGGATCCTGAGTGCGAGATAGGAGACAGCCTTGGCATGAAGATGCCCACCGAAGAGTTTGGCAGAATTGCTGCCCAGTCGGCAAAGCAGGTCATTATGCAGCGTCTCAAAGAGGCCGAGCGAGACATGGTTTATGACGACTACAAGGACCGCAAAGGAGAAATAATAAACGGGATAGTCCAGAGGTTTGACAGGGGCTCTATCATTGTAAACCTGGGCCGCACTGAGGCAGAGTTACCTCCCAGGGAGCAGATACCCAGGGAGACATACCGGCAAGGAGATCGAATAAGGGCATATGTCTTGGAAGTAAGACAGTACAGCCGGGGGCCCCAGATAATACTTTCAAGGACCCATCCTAATTTCCTCTCAGCCCTCTTTGAAAATGAGGTGCCAGAGATCGCCGAGGGCATAGTGAGGATTGTCCAGGTGGCGCGAGAGCCAGGGAGCAGATCCAAGATTGCGGTTGAGTCAAAAGACCCGGATGTGGACCCGGTGGGGGCCTGTGTGGGCATGAAGGGCTCAAGGGTCCAGGC
>JAMOVZ010000303.1 GCA_027061865.1 Desulfobacterales bacterium | reverse complement strand
ATCATTTTATTATACATCTTTGACAGAGCAGGGGAAATAAAATTATCCAGGCCAACTTTTCTAGATGATACATCTCATGGTATTTTCGCCTCCCGGCATCCTTGCAGGCCGAATCGCATTGGCATTTCTATAGTAAAATTAGAAAAAAGAAAAGGAAACATACTGGAAGTGAGTGGAATAGATGTTCTGGATAAAACGCCTCTTATAGATATAAAGCCATATATCCCAAGATTTGATTACGTTGAAAATGCAAATAATGGGTGGTTAGAAGGTAAAAAGATTCGGCAAAAGCCAGCAGGCAGAGAATGACAGCGTATTGCAAAATAGAGTATTTACCAGCCCGCCCTGAACTGGTCTCCTGCTGGACTGCGCCAGGGACAATGAGGTATAGAGAAAAGGTGGAGTTCCAAGCTTGCCTGTCAAGGTTTGACTTGGCAGTGGAGAGTTAATTTGGATCCTTATGGGAGGAGGATAAAATGAAGATCTTTGAGCCATTCACAATGAAGACTCTCGTATTGAAAAATCGCATAACCAGGGCCCCCATGTTTGTAGGATATGCCCGGCCTGATGGGACCCCAGGCCCCCTGATGCTTGAACACTATGGAAAAATTGCAGGCTCCGGTGTAGCAATGGTGGTGGTTGAGAACATCGCCATTGATGCCCAAGGTATGGGGTCTCCTTTCATGCTAAGGGCTGATAATGACAGCTACCTTGAAGGATTGTCGCAGTTATGCGACAGCATAAAAAGCCAGGGTGCCCTAGCATTTGCGCAAATCAATCATGCGGGAAGATACGCATATTTGCCCGAAAGGGTTGCTCCCTCGCCGGTTGAGACAGGAAAGGTGGTTCCGAGGGAGCTTACTCGCGACGAAATAGAAAAGATAATTAATTCGTTCGCGAGCGCGGCAAAGAGGATCAAGGATGCCGGATTCGACGGAGTAGAACTTCATGGAGGGACAGGATACCTGCTCGTGCAGTTTCTCTCCAGCAGGACAAACCACAGAACCGATGAGTACGGAGGAGACCTCACAAATCGGATGAGGTTCCCACTGAGGGTTGTTGAGGCTGTATTGGAGGAAGTTGGAAATGACTTTCCTGTTGGATACAGGTTTCTTGCCGATGAGCTATTGCCTGACGGGCTCCACCTGGATGAGACCAAAGTCTTTGCAGGAGAATTAGCAGAGAGGGAAGTTACGTATCTTTCGGTTACGGCCGGAACTTATGACTCTTTCTTTTTACCTGAATACAAGGAAAAGGAAAAAGAACAAGGATACATGGTGCCCTATGCCGAAGAAATTAAGAAGAGTGTTCCAAACACTCCCATAATAGCGGCCGGAAGAATCCAGACACCCGAGTTTGCTTCTAGGATCATAGACCAAGGCAAGACCGACCTTGTCGGCCTGGCAAGGGTTCTATTTGCCGATCCACTTTGGCCTAAAAAGGCGATGGGCGAGGTGAAGGATGCTATTGTCCCATGTGAGCCTTCCTGTTCTTTGTGCTTGCAAAGGGTGATGAAAGGAAAGCCTGCTTATTGCTCCCAATGGAGCAAGGAACAGAGAGAGAGATTTTTGAAAACAGCCGGCCAGAAGGATTCAAAAGGCGCTTAAATTGATCATAGCTCAACATTAACAAGGAAAAGGAAAGGGTTAAGCGGCACGAGTAGCATGACCTTCAGTAATTCAGGCTAGGTCCGCCAATGAGCCTTTCCGTGAATTCCCCGTGTTTTCCCCCTGTTCTTATGGGTTGACCTGTCTATTAATCTCCATCTAATGAGTGGACAGCTGAACCGTCCGTCCTTCCTTGGGGGGCGAGGATTTGGATTGACGAATATCTCCAGATAGACCAAACTAATTATTAAATATGGTCTTCAACAGGAGGGTATCGGAGCTATGGGAACTGGTACAGACAAGCCCACTATAGCGGTACTGACAGGCGGTGGAGATGTCCCTGGCCTCAATGCGTGTATAAAAACCCTGGTTTACAGGGGGGCCAGCGAGGGCCTAAAGGTCCTGGGTATCCGGCGTGGTTGGAGGGGCCTGCTCGAATACAATCCGGCCGATCCCGAGGGCTCCAGAAATGCTGTCAAGGAGCTTGAGCCTCCAGAGGTGCGCACGATCGACAGGTACGGGGGCACATAC
>JAMOVZ010000302.1 GCA_027061865.1 Desulfobacterales bacterium | reverse complement strand
ATAACGATATCTTTGTTTTTTGCCTTGACAAGGGGTTCAGCCCCCTTTCTCAGCTGTCTGACCCTCTTTGCAGCCAGGTGAATGAGGGCAAAACGGTTGTCTACCTTTCTCAGGCAATCTTCCACGGTTATTCGTGCCATGGTTTTTCTTCCTCCTGGACGGTATCTGGAACGGCTAATGATATAAACTTTACTTTATACCAATCTTGGTGTTAACTGTAAAGGATAATCCCATTTAAGCCAGCCTGTTGAAAGAGTTGCTTTTATGCTAGCCAAGGTATTGAGCGCAGCGGTGGTGGGTATTGATGGTTATTTGGTAGAGGTGGAGGTGGATATTGCATCAGGGCTGCCTGCATTTTCTACAGTGGGCCTTCCCGAAGGGGCTGTCAAAGAGAGCAAAGAGAGGGTAAAAGCGGCCATAAGGAATTCCGGCTACTCTTTTCCCTCGGACAGGATAACCGTGAACCTTGCCCCCGCTGACATCAAAAAGGAAGGTTCCGCCTTTGACCTCCCCATTGCCCTTGGAATACTGGCTGCCACCGGTGTGGTGGCTCACCACAGCCACGTGGACTATCTCTTTTTGGGCGAGCTTTCACTGGATGGGAGCATAAGGCCCGTAAAAGGGGTGCTCCCAATTGCTGTGAAGGCAAGGGAAGAAGGGATGAAGGGGGTCTTTGTCCCCAAAGAAAACGCACCCGAGGCAGCCGTGGTGCGAGGGCTTCCTATCTATGCGGCATCAAGCCTTTGTGATGTAGTAGATCACCTTTCCGGACTGGGCGAGATCGACCGCTTTAATATGGAACCTGATCAGGTCTTCCATGCACCAGCGTATGATCTGGATTTTTTGGATGTGTTGGGGCAAGAGAGCGCAAAGCGCGCCTTGGAGATAGCTGGGGCCGGAGGGCACAACATCATCATGATAGGTCCTCCAGGGGCAGGTAAGACCATGCTTGCCAAGCGCCTTCCCACCATCTTGCCATCCCTGAGTTTCAAAGAGGCCCTGGAGACCTCAAAGATCTATAGTGTGATGGGACTGATGCCAGAAGGGATTGGACTGATCACCCACAGGCCTTTCCGTTCGCCTCACCATACCATTTCTGATGCAGGCCTGATCGGAGGAGGGCAGAATCCTAAACCGGGAGAGGTGAGTTTGGCCCACAATGGGGTCTTGTTTCTTGATGAGTTGCCAGAGTTCAGGAAGAATGTCCTGGAAGTCCTCCGCCAGCCTATGGAGGATGGTCAGGTGACCATTTCCAGGGCCTCGTCCAGGATCACATATCCGGCAAGTTTCATGTTGGTTGCAGCCATGAACCCTTGTCCTTGCGGATTCCTTGGGGATCAAAAAAGGGATTGCCGCTGCACCCACCAGCAAATACATCGCTATAGGGCCAAGATATCCGGGCCGCTGATGGATAGGATCGATATTCATTTGGAGGTTCCTGCTGTGCCTTTCAAAGAACTTTCAGGCGACAGGGGAGGGGCCTCTTCTGAGGAGATGCGGGAAAGGATTGCCATGGCGAGAGGGGTTCAAGAGCGGAGATTTCAAGGGCTCCCCATTAGGAGCAATTCCAGGATGAGGACCTCGGATTTGAAAAGATTCTGCTCCATTGATGGTGCCTCCACCAAGCTTCTTGAAATGGCGGTGGACAGATTAGGCCTGAGCGCCAGGGCGCATGCCAGGATATTAAAGGTGGCCAGGACCATTGCAGACCTTGAAGGAGAACAAGACATCAAGGCCTCCCATGTGGCAGAGGCCATTCAATATAGAAGCCTTGACAGGGAAGTGTCCTTGTATTGATAAGTAAGCCCTGCCTCTTTCACCCATCCCTCTGTTAGACCTTTTGAGCTTGCCATTATTTCTTGCTTTTCCTGAGATTGGACAGGATGTAATTGCGGGCGCATTGTGCCACCGCTTTGTCAGGATCGTTGAGTGCCCTCCGTAGGGCGGCTATGGCCCTTTTATCCTTGCTCTCACCCAGAAGCTGGCACAGCCACAGCCTCCTCTGGGTGTCAGGGTGTTCAGGTGAATAGGATGAGAATGCATCTATCAAGGCAGGAACCGCCTTAGTTCCAAGACGCCTGAGCCCTCCCATTGCCGCCTCCCGTGTTTTTGTATCTTCCTCGGGTTGTAGGGCCGAAAT
>JAMOVZ010000301.1 GCA_027061865.1 Desulfobacterales bacterium | reverse complement strand
TCCTGAGGGACACAACCTGCTAATCCACAATGAAGATGTTCCCGGCGTAATAGGGGACATCTGCACCATGTTAGGCCAGAGCAATCTTAACATAGCCAGGATGCAGGTGGGACAATACAAGGAGAAGAGGCAGAACATCATATTCTTGACCACGGAGACTCCAGTCAGCGAAGAAGTGGCTGAAAGGCTCAGAGGACTGGAGGGGGTTATCAGCGTGAGAAGGATAGAACTCTGACCAGGCATTTGATCCCGGCCAGGGGATTTTGGCAGGAAGTATGGGGATGTCTGGGGGGCGGTAATCATCTTAACAACCCGCAGACACGAAATTTTTTAACCCTTATCACAAAACAAAAGGAGGAGTCATGGAGGTCAAGAAGATTTTTTTGCCAGAGTCTGAGATCCCTCGTCAGTGGTATAACATTATGCCTGACATGCCTACGCCGCTAGAGCCGCCGCTTCATCCTGGAACAGGGCAGCCTGTTGGCCCTGAGGATTTGGCGCCCATTTTTCCCATGCCGCTGATTGAGCAAGAGGTGAGTCAGGAGCGGTACATCGACATCCCAGAGGAAGTGTTGGAGAAATATCTCCTTTGGAGGCCCACTCCCCTTTACAGGGCCTACAGTTTGGAAAAATACTTGGACACCCCGGCCAAGATATATTTCAAGAACGAAGGGGTAAGCCCTGCAGGCAGCCACAAGCCCAATACTGCCCTGGCCCAAGTCTATTACAATAAGATTTCAGGCACCGAGAAGATTACCACCGAGACCGGTGCGGGCCAGTGGGGTAGCGCCCTTTCCTTTTGCTGCTCTTTGTTCGGAATAGAGTGTAAGGTCTTTATGGTTAAGGTTAGCTATAACCAAAAGCCTTACCGCAGGATCATGATGGAGACATGGGGGGCTACATGCGTGCCCAGTCCGAGTGAAGAGACAGAGGCTGGCCGAAAGATCTTGGCCCAAGACCCTGACTCCCCTGGAAGCTTGGGCATTGCAATCAGCGAGGCCGTGGAGGCCGCAGTGGCTGATGATAAGACTAAATACTCTCTGGGCAGCGTGTTGAATCACGTGCTGCTCCACCAGACCATCATCGGCCTTGAAGTGCAAAAACAACTGGCCCAAGTGGGAGACTATCCTGATGTGGTCATTGGATGTGCAGGGGGAGGCAGCAACTTTGCAGGTTGTGCACTTCCCTTTGTGCGTGACAAGATAAATGGGAAAGATATAGATATCATTGCAGTGGAACCTACCTCCTGTCCTACCATGACCAGAGGCCCCTTCTCATATGATTTCGGTGACACCGTCCAGATGACACCACTCTTGCCCATGCATACCCTCGGTCATACCTTTGTCCCCGAGCCGATTCATGCAGGGGGGCTCAGGTATCACGGTATGGCACCCATAGTGAGTCAGCTGGTGCTCGATGGCCTTGTAAGGCCTGTTGCTGTGCCACAGTTAGAGACATTCCAGGCAGGCGTGACCTTTGCACGGACAGAAGGTTTTATCAGCGCCCCTGAGACCAACCATGCAGTGGCCATGACCATTAGAGAGGCATTAAAGGCCAAAGAAGAGGGCAAAGAAAAGGTCATTCTCATGAACTGGAGCGGCCACGGATTGGTGGACATGGCAGCATACGAGGCTTATCTGCATGGTAAACTCTCTGATCATGATTTGCCTCAAGAGGAGATCGAACGCGCATTGAAAGATATTGAACCCTTACCAAAGCCAAAGCAGACTGACAAATAGGGAAAGATCTTGGGGGCGGCCAGGTCTTGCCGCCCCCGAATCCTTTTTAAGGACAGAGATGATATGGACAAGGACTCCACACCACCTGATGACAGTTTTCAGATTCGATGCCCAAGGCTGGGCCACGAAATCTATTTCTCCTATTGCATCAGGGAGAACATGGGACGGCCCTGTTTCAAGATACTGGACTGCTGGTTCAGGTATTTTGATGTGGTGAATTATCTGAAGGGCAAGCTCACAGAGGAAGAATGGGAAAGGGTGGCACAACGCCGACCCAAACCCAAGATGCTCTCCCTCGTGGAGTTGATTGAAAAAGCCAAACGTAACAAGAAAGAATCAGAGTCATGAAGCAAGCAATTCTACTGGGTAATGAGGCGATCGCCTTAGGATTACTTGAGGGGGGA
>JAMOVZ010000300.1 GCA_027061865.1 Desulfobacterales bacterium | reverse complement strand
ATAGAGAAATATTTGCATGGCTGATCTAGTGTCTAATAAAACTTGCCGCTGGTCAAGCCTGTTTGATCAGGCTGGATGCCTTTTTCCTTGCCCAGGCATCCACTTCCAAGATGGCCTCAATGGTGTCCGCTGCCTTTTGGTGGTGGGAGGCCATTGTTTCATGAATTATGCGGGGGATATCCAGGAACCGGATTTTCCCTTTCAAGAACGCCTCCACTGCCACCTCGTTAGAGGCATTGAGAACCGGAGGCATGCTTCCACCCTTCTTGGCTGCCTCAAGGGCTAAGGCCAGGCATCTGAATTTTTCAAAGTCAGGATTTTGAAAGGTGAGGGGGCCCACCTTTGTAAGGTCAAGGGGAGGAAGAGGGTTTTCAATATGATCAGGATATGAAAGGGCGTAGGATATGGGGATGGTCATGTCTGGGATCCCCATTTGTGCGATTATGGAGCCATCCCGGTACTCCACCATTGAGTGCACGATGCTCTGGGGGTGAATGAGGATTTTTATCTTTTCTATGGGCATGTCAAACAGCCATCTGGCCTCAATGACTTCAAGACCCTTGTTCATAAGGGTTGCAGAGTCAATGGTCACTTTAGGCCCCATTTCCCAGTTGGGGTGGGCTAGGGCTTCAGAAGGTGTCACTTGGTTAAGGTTTTGGGCATCCAACTGATGGAATGGCCCCCCTGAGGCAGTAAGAATGATTCTTGCCACATGGCCTCTCTTGTGGCCTTGGAGGCACTGCAGCACCGCGCTGTGTTCACTGTCGATTGGGATCACGCTGACTCCATGCTTGCGGGCCTCTTCCATTATAATGTGGCCCGCCATCACCATGGCCTCTTTGTTGGCAAGGGCCACCTCTTTGGAGGCCCTTACGGCCTCATAGGTGGGAATCAGGCCTGCTGCCCCCGACATGGCAGAGACCACGGTGTCAACCTCTTCCATGGTTGCTATCTCAACGAAGCCCTCCGTGCCCCAAAGCACCTTGGGCCTATCTCCGGCTGGCAGGGCCTCTGTGAGGCCCCGGGCCGACTGGCGGTCCTGGACGCACACAGCCTTTGGCCTGAAACAGGCTATCTGTTCGGCCAGGAGTTGGATGTTCCTCCCCGCCCCCAGGCTTAGCACAGAAAATCTCTCAGGGTGGGACTCCACCACCCTGAGGGTTGTAACACCGATGGAGCCAGTTGAGCCGAGTATTGCAATCCTTTTCATTCTCAGAGAATTATCCCGCGGTTTTAATTATCAAGTAGAGGTAGAGTAAAGGGGCGGCGAACAGGACTCCATCAATCCTGTCCAGAAGCCCACCGTGGCCGGGCAAAAGGCCCCCGGAGTCTTTTACCTGGTAGCTCCTCTTTATAAAAGATTCGGATAAATCCCCCAGTTGAGCAATTATGGACAAGAGAATTATCAAGAGAAACACCAAAGGCCTTATCCGCTCCAATCCCATGAGATGCACAAACCATGAACCCGCAATTAAACTGAAGATCACGCTTCCCGCCGCGCCTTCCCAGGTCTTGCCAGGACTTATGGTCGGGTGGAGCCGCCTTTTACCCAACCACCTTCCCAAATAAAATGCCCCTGTATCCCCTGAGAAGACCACCACCAACAGAAAAAGTATCCAGATATTGCCTCCAGGGTACCTCACAATCATGCCAAGCATCCCTAAAGGCATACAAATATAGACCGGGCCAAGGATCCCCATGGCAAGCGCCTCTACTTTCTTGGGAGCTGGCCGTGGATCAAAAAGGACAAAATACATAATAGGCAAACAAAACCATGAGATCACCACCAAGGGGAGCAGGTGGATTTCTCCCAAATACAGGAGCCAAAAAAGGGCTGTGCTCAGCAGATACAATAAGGTGCGGGCGGAAAGTGGAAGAGCAGGGGAGGTTATACGGAAGAATTCAATAAGGCAGATGATTGAAGCAAGGCAAAGGAGCACATAAACAGGCCCATAGTGATCCAGCAAAAGGGCCGCAACCACTATGGGGGCCAGAATCAATCCTGTTAGCCACCTTTTTAGGTCCATACCAAACTAGTCAAAGGCTGCACCAAATCTCCTGTCCCTCCTCTGGTAGTCTGAAAGGGCTTGGAGAAATTCTTCACGGCCAAAATCGGGCCAAAGGGTAGGGGTAAAATAAAATTCAGTGTAAG
>JAMOVZ010000299.1 GCA_027061865.1 Desulfobacterales bacterium | reverse complement strand
CCCAATTCATGTATGGCCTTTGCAACCAATTCCTTCCCAGTTCCGCTTTCCCCATAAATAATTACAGGGGCCTCACTTTGTGCAGCCTTTTCCACCACATCAAAGACCCGCTCCATGGCAGGAGACTGCCCAATGATCCCGAGAAAGCCTTCCTCCTGGCAAATCTTTCGGGACAGTTGGCTGATGGTCCGATCCAATTTGTCGAGCTCCGAAATATCGGTAAGGGTTTCCACTGCACCCAGCACCTGGTCGTTTTCGTCTTTGAGGAGGGAGGCATTCTTGAGCACGGGCAGATATGTGCCGTCCTTCCTGGTGATTAAGCATTTTTTCACCATCTCTTGGCCCTTGTAAAAGAGGTTGCACCAAGGCCTTGAGCTATCATCGTCGCGGGAAAGCACATCGCAATTATCGCAGTTAAGGATCGTGCACCGCTTCCCCAGCACCTCTTGAGCACTAAAGCCTGTAAGGCGCTCAAAGGCATTGTTTACCATGATGATTTCTCCGCTGGGCGCAATGAGCAGCAAACCCTCATTCATGGTGTCAATGATCGCCTTCCAGTATCTATTTATCTCCTGCTCCTTCATGGCACTGCCTCTTATCTGTTTAATCATGTGTTAATGTAGCCTAAATAGTTAAACATTGCAACACTTGGCAACCTATGCACTGTAAAAGGTATAAGTTTTGTAAAAACAATAAATTAGATCAAAAGCGCCAAGATCTTTCAAATAGGCACTAATTTTGCATCCCTCCCCACTCATCCTGATCTTTTTGATAAGGGGTAAAGATGGGATCAATAAAGGCGCTGGACTTGGTAGGGGTAATACAACCCATATGCCTTTTGAAGTGCAAGAAGGCCTTGTCTGAACTTAACAAAGGGGAAATAATGGAGGTTTATATCCAAGATCCTGAAGTAGTGGAGGACTTGAAAAAAATCCTTTTGGAATCAGGAGACGAGGTGGTGGATGTAAACAAAGAGGAAGACCGGTTCAGGATTAGAATAAGAAAGGGAGTTTAGAGGAAGATAACCCTAAAAAGAGCAGGAGACGAGGAGATGAAATTATCCAGAAGGGGATTTTTCAAGCTCTCAGGAGCAATGGCTGCCGCCTCCGTGTTGGGAACCAAGGGGCTGGCAGCAGCCAGCAAGGAGCCTGCCGGCCATGATGATTCTTGGGCCTGCCTTGTGGATACCACCTTGTGTGTGGGTTGCCGCAAGTGTGAACAGGCATGCAGCGAAAGGCACGGCCTTGCCAAGCCCGATCTCCCTTACGATGAGCTCACTGTGCTTGAAGAGCCAAGGAGGCCGGATCACAGGTTTTATACGGTAATCAACAAGTATTACCCACAACACATAGGCCCCCTCACTTGGCGGGAGCGGCCCAGTTTTGTGAAATTCCAGTGCATGCACTGCAACGACCCTGCCTGTGCATCTGCCTGTATTACCGGGGCTCTGCACAAGAATCCCGAAGGCCCTATCACCTGGACATCTTCCAAGTGCATAGGATGCCGCTATTGCATGATCGCATGCCCCTTCCAGATTCCAGCCTATGAGTACCATGAACCCCTCATGCCAAGGGTGATGAAATGCACTTTCTGCTATGAGTATGTAAAAAAAGGCGATCTGCCGGCCTGTGTGAAGGTCTGCCCAATGGAGGTGATGACCTTTGGCAAGAGGTCAGAGCTGATAAAACTGGCTCGCAAGAAAATGGAAAAGCATCCAGGAAAATATGTGAACTACATTTACGGAGAAAAAGAGGTGGGAGGGACCAGCTGGCTCTATCTTGCTTCCCAGCCTTTTGAGAAAATAGGATTTCCCAAGTTGGGAGAGCTCGCTCCACCCAGGATAACAGAGGGTATCCAGCATGGGCTCTACAAATACCTGTGGGCCCCTCTAACCCTTTATGTGGTCTTGGGCGGTGTGATGTGGGCAAGTGGATTCTTCGGTGAAAAGCGCAGCTTCAAGGTAAAGACCCGTGGAAGGCCCGGCAATGAGAAAGGAGGCGACCAATGATGAATGAGCATGTGGAAGCAGCTCCTGTAGAGGAAAAGTTCCTCACCCCTGGGGTGATGGTGATGCTTGCCTTCATGGCGGTGGGTCTTGCCTTTATTATTGTGAGGTTCGCTAAGGGCCTTGGAAGTGTCACCAATCTCAACAATCAG
>JAMOVZ010000298.1 GCA_027061865.1 Desulfobacterales bacterium | reverse complement strand
GCCGCTCCTCCGCGTAAAGCCTCATGGTGATGAGGGGGAGCATGAGAAGAAGGATCACGGCCATGTCCCCGAAAAAAGGGCTCACCGCCATGTGGGTGAGGTTTAGCTTTTCAGAGAGAAAGGGATTGCTGGCCGCCTGTAAGCAAAGGATGCTAAAGTAGGCAACGTTGCTGTAGAAAAAATAGCCCCCCACCAGGAAAAAAATAAACGAGGCCGCATAAAAAATGGGAGATGCAAAGATTATGTACAACTCTTTTTTAAGCACTACCAGCGTGCCTTTCACCCTCTTTTCCTCCCTCCCTCTCTAATCCTTCCTCTGTCACCAGGTGAACGAACACATCTTCAAGGCTCATTTCGACTGAGCGCATCTCCAGCAAAGGAAGGCCGGCTTCCACCAAGGCCTTTGCAAAATAGGGCCTGAGTGAGGGCTCCCCCGCGCTTTCCACAATCACCTCGCCAGGCCGCTGCCCCTGCCTCACTTCCTTTACGCCTTGGATTGCACTGAGTATGTCTTTGACCCGATCAAATTCCCCATCCACCAAAAGGGTGGTGCGGCCGCCCCCCCCGCTAAACCTTGCCTTAAGCCCCTCTTGGCTATCCTGGGCAATTATCCTGCCCCTGTTCATGACGATGACCCTGTTACAGATCTGGCTTACCTCAGGCAGTATGTGGGTACTGAGGAGGACTGTGCGCTCAGAGCCAAACTTCTTTATCAATTGCCGCATCTCTATGATCTGGGCCGGATCAAGTCCAGTGGTAGGCTCATCCAGGATGAGAATTGGGGGATCAGCCAATAAGGCCTGGGCCAACCCAACCCTTTGGCGCAGCCCTTTGGAGAGGTGCTTTATGAGCCTGTGTCCATGTTCGGCCAAGCCACAAAGCTCAATGACACTTTCTATTCCACTTGAAAGCTTTCCGCCTTTGAGCCCCTTTGCCATCCCTGCAAAACGCAAAAACCTCATAACCGGCAGCTCATGGTAGAGGGGCACATTTTCGGGCAGGAAGCCTATTTTTTTTCTGGCCTCCAGGCTCTGAGTGCGGGTGTCCAAACCATGGATAAGGGCCTTTCCATGGGTGGGCGGCATGAAACAGGTAAGGATCCTTAGCACCGTGGTCTTGCCAGCACCATTTGGACCCAACAAGCCCACTATCTCTCCCTTCTCAATGTGGAAGGAGACATCCTCAATGGCAAGCTTGGCGCCATAGTACTTGGTCAGCCCTTGTGCGGTGATCATTTATTGAAACCCGCCACTTGAAAACTAGGCACCCCTGGCCATGCCCTATCCCCACTATATGGTGACAAGCTCATAGCTCCTTGTGCCGAGCCCCAACTCTTCACCATACTTGAGCTGAATGCTCCAGTCTATCTTTGGATAAATTGCGCGGAACTTGTCCTCTCCCGGTGCCTTGCCACTTTGAAGACATGAGCGGTCATTTCCCGGCATGGCATTTACAAGGTCCACCGCTGCCTGGTCAATGGCTACGGGATCGGTGGAGGCAAGCACCCCTATATCTTGAACTATGGGGGCGTCTGAATGGGCGTAGCAGTCGCATGCAGGGGATATATCCACCAAGAAATTCATAAAAAGGGCTCTGTCCTTTTTACCCTTGAGTACTGCAACCGTGTACTCCACCATTCTCTTTTGGAAAAGAGGGATATCCTGGCTCCACTGCACAGCAATGGCCTCCTGCGGGCAAATTAGGATGCACTCCCCACATCCAATACACTTCTCGGGGTTAATGTAGGCCTTTTCCTCCTTGAGGCTAATGGCCTTTTGGGAGCAGTGGGCAACGCAGTCTCCACAGCCCACGCACTTTTTCCTTTTCACCTTTGGCGACAAGTCGGAGTGTTGGTCCAGCTTTCCCCTCCTTGCTGCACACCCCATGCCCACATTCTTGATCGTGCCGCCAAAGCCCCCCAGCTCATGCCCCTTAAAGTGGGCGATGCTCAACAGGGCATCGGCATGGACTATTTCCTGGCCTATGTAGGCGGTCTTAATATGTTCTAAGTTGACGCGCACCCGGGCATAGGAGCCTCCCCGGAGGCCGTCAGCAATTATTATGGGTGCCCCTACCACGGAGTAGGCAAATCCATTCTCTATGGCGGTTTGGATATGGGAGACACTCTCTCCCCTTGTGCCTGCATAAAGCGTGTTTGCATC
>JAMOVZ010000297.1 GCA_027061865.1 Desulfobacterales bacterium | reverse complement strand
CCTTTTCATTGCTGTGCACCCAGGAGCATTGATTCCTGATATTGGCCATCTCAAAGAGATACTTGTTAAGGCCAGCCTCACGAAGAGTCTCCTGAAAAAGGGCTTCATGGGTCCTAGGCGTGCAAGCGGCCACCACCACCCGGTTCAACTTCTCCCGCTCTATCACCTCTTTCATCTTGTCCTGGGTGTCCTGGGAACAAGAAAAGAGATTTTCTTCGACATGCACCACACCAGGCAGCGTCCGTGCATACTCTGCAACTGCAGGCACATCCACAATTCCCCCGATGTTTGTGCCGCAGCTGCATATAAAAACCCCAATCCGGGGGGGCTCGGAAGAAACATCTTTCTCAGGCGGGTATGTTTTCTCTTTTACAAGGGTCCCCCTTGCATCGGAGAGCAGCCCTTTTGCCTCGCAAGCTGCTGCACTGGCCTCCATGACTGAATAGGGAATATCTTTGGGCTCTTGGAATGCCCCGCAAACATAAATTCCCGGTTTGGAAGTCTCTACCGGCCCAAAGGATCCTGTCTGTACAAACCTGTCCCCATCCAGCTCGACTTCAAGGCGCTGTGCCAGCTCTACCAGGCTGGATGGCGTGCTAAGGCCTACAGAGAGCACCACCATATCGAAGCGCTCTATTTTGAGTGAGCCCTTCTCATCGGCATACTGGAGAATTAGGTCCTTGGTTTCAGCGTCTTCTTCTATGGAATGAATTCTTGATCGAATGAAACGGACACCTACTTCATCCTTTGCCCTGTTGTAATACCTCTCGAAGTCTTTCCCATAGGTCCGCATGTCCATAAAAAATATGGCTGTATCCAGGTCATCCGAGGCATGCTCCTTGGCTATCACCGCCTCTTTGACCGCATACATACAACAGACCGAGGAGCAATAGGGATGGTCACAGCGATTAATATCCCTTGAACCAACGCATTGAAGCCAGGCAATCTTGTGCGGCTCCTTCCCGTCAGACAGCCTCGTCAAGTGACCCTGAAACGGGCCCGTGGAGCTGAGAATCCTCTCAAACTCCGTGCTAGTGACCACATTGGCAAAAGCAGTGTAATTATAAGTTTCGTACTGCTTGGGATCAAACTCCTCAAACCCGGGGGCCAAAACCACTGCCCCCACATCCAGCACACGCTTCTCCTCCTTCTCCTCAAAATTCACTGCACCAGTAGGACAAAATTTCTCGCAGGCCCGACACTTCCCCTTTTGAAAATATATACAATTTGCCTCATCTATTACATATTTCAGCGGAACCGCCTGTGCATAAGGCACATAAATAGCTTTTCTCTTGGCCAAACCCTTATTGTACTCATCTTCTACCTTCCGGGGGCATTTCTCCGCGCACGTGTTACACGCAATGCATTTGGCCATATCCACGTAACGGGGATGGCTCACCACCTCAAGCTCAAAGGCTCCCGCCTTCCCACTTATCCCAACTACCTCACTGAGGGTAAGCAACTCTATGTTAAGGTGCCGGCCGACCTCGACCAGCTTGGGCGAGAGTATTCACATGGCGCAATCATTGGTGGGAAAGGTCTTGTCAAGCTGGGCCATCACTCCTCCAATGGCAGGGGAGCGCTCAACAAGGTAGACAAAATACCCAGCATCTGCAAGATCAAGCGCACACTGCATCCCAGCTATACCACCACCAACCACACAAACAGAGCCTATTGAAGAGTTCTTTGCATCCATTTTCGCCTCTTCTATTTTGTTTGAGGATCAAGCATAAAGATTGCTTTTATAAAAGAATTGGCGCAAGTGTCAAGAGAAAATTTGCACAAGCTCTTATAACAAATGGATTTCATTCATAGAATTCAAAAAAGCCTGAATCTGTGTGCTTTTCCTCTTATAGAGGGCAACCGCCTTGTCATGTGGCCTTGACAATGGTACAAGCCTTACAAAAGAGGTCCTTGTTGCGCAGACTTTCTCAAAGGAGGTGGAGGAAGCATGGAAATAGCCAACAAAAAGGTCATTATCTTGATTGAAGAGATGTTCAATGACCAGGAGTTCTGGTATCCCTATTATCGGCTGAAAGAGGCGGGGGCGGAAGTGGCCGTGGTGGGTGGCACAGGCCAAAAGGAATATACTGGAAAGGGAGGCACCAAGGCAATATCTGATGCCGCGCCCAGGGATGTGGACTGGCGAAGTTTTCACGGGCTGGTTATCCCTGGCGGGTATGCCCCGGACTACATGCGCCGCCACAAGGACATGGTTGATTTGGTAAGGTACGTTTACGAGGCGGGAGGAGTAGTGGCGGCAATCTGCCATGCGGGCTGGATGCTTGCCTCTGCAGGGATCCTCAGGGGCAGGAAGATGACCTCCTTTTTTGCCATAAAAGACGATCTGGTCAATGCAGGCGCCCAATGGGTGGACCAAGAGGTGGTGGTGGATGGGAACCTTGTAACCAGCAGAACCCCTGACGACCTCCCTGCATTCATGCGGGCCATCTTGAGTTTACTCAAATAACTGGAGGCAAAGTTATGATCCCTCGCTATACTCGCCCAGAGATGGGGAGAATTTGGGAAGACCAAAACAAGTTTCAAAAGTGGCTTGAAGTGGAGCTCGCTGCCTGTGAGGCCATGGTGGAGGAGGGTACTGTTCCCAAGGAGGCTTACAAGGCCATCCGGAAAAGGGCCACCTTTTCAGTGAAAAGGATCCTGGAGATAGAAGAGAGGACCAAACACGACGTGATCGCCTTTCTCACCAATCTGGAGGAAAACATAGGCCCTGAATCCCGTTACATCCACTTGGGCCTCACCTCTTCAGATATCCTTGACACAAGCTTTGCCCTTCAACTCAAGGAGGCCATGGAGATCATCATAAAGGATGTCAGGGACCTCATGGATGTGCTCAAGAGAAGGGCCTTTGAGTTCAAGGACACCGTTATGATCGGCCGCTCCCATGGGATCCACGCAGAGCCCATCACCTTTGGCCTGAAGCTGGCGGTCTGGTACTCAGAGATGGAGCGAAACAGGAAGCGGCTGGAACATGCCCTGGAAGTCGTAAGCCATGGAAAGCTTTCTGGCGCTGTCGGCACGTTTGCCAATGTATCGCCCAAGGTGGAGGAGCGGGCCTGTGAGATATTGGGCCTCAAACCTGCCAAGATATCCACCCAGATAGTCCAAAGGGACAGGCATGCCCAATACTTTGGGGCCCTTGCCATTCTGGCAGGCACCTTGGAGAAGATAGCCGTGGAGATCCGCCACCTCCAGCGGACAGAGGTCCTTGAGGCCGAGGAGCCGTTCTCCAAAGGGCAAAAAGGGTCGTCGGCCATGCCCCATAAAAAAAATCCCATAGG
>JAMOVZ010000296.1 GCA_027061865.1 Desulfobacterales bacterium | reverse complement strand
CTCCGGCCTTGCCCGCCTGGTGCGCACCAACTGTCTGGCTGCCATGGAAAACCAGGCCCTCTGGCACGAAAGGGATATCAGCCACTCCTCGGTGGAGCGGGTGATTGGGCCTGACAGCACCATTCTGATCGACTTCATGCTCAGTCGCCTAAAAAAGATCTTGGACGGCCTGGTAGTCCATCCCGAAAAGATGTTAGCCAATCTCAATATCACCAAAGGGCTCATATTTTCCCAACAAGTGCTTCTCAAGCTTGCGCAAAAGGGGGTTGAGAGGCAGAAGGCCTATGAAATGGTACAAAGAAACGCCCTGAGGGTGTGGGCCGAGGATGTTGAATTCAAAGAGCTCATATTGAATGACCAGGAGATCATGGGATACCTGGACAGGGACGAGGTGGATGAGATATTTGACCTAAAGGCACATCTCAAAAACGTCGACTACATATTCCAGCGGGTCTTTGGTTAAGGCCCGGCAACAGACCGGTCACATACAAAAAGGCCAATGGAGCAAAGAGCACGAGACTTCAAGCCAAAAGCCCCCTCACCGCGGAGGAGGAATTCCTCTGAGCTTGACATTGTCATCATGAGCGGGGTGGGCAGGGTAAGAAAATTCAGGATATCTTCATGGATTCTGTGGAGCACCGCAATATTTTTGCTTATCTATCTCACAGGCAGCATTGTCATCATCCACAGCTACATCGGGCTTCGCCAAAAAGGCGATGAGATAGCCGAAGAGCTTAAGCGGGTGAAGGCCAGTGAGGAAGAGCTCAAAAAAAGACTCTATCAAACCCAGCAGAAGGTGGCGTTTCTTAAAGACTATATTTCCAGTGTTACTCCCGAAAGGCTCATCAAAAGAGGTGTCAACAGGGCCCAAAAAAAAGGCATTCCGAAAGAGGCCTTCAGCCGCCTGAACAAGGCGACCACATTGAGTAAACCCAAAGTAGCCCAAGCATCCGTGAAGAAGACCTCAGAGGCCAAGGCCCAGGAACAGGCCAGCAAGCCTCCGCCACAGCCTGCCCCCAACCCTGAGCCCCAGCCCAAGGTAAGGCTTGACATAAGGAGGCTTTCCACAAGCCGGGACCAAACTCACATTAACGTGAGCTTTAGATTGTACAAGCTGACAAATGGGGCAAGACCTGCAGAGGGCTATGTTCACCTCTTGGCATTGAATGAAAAACATGATCCCCCTATACTGGGAAACTGGCCCTCCACGAGGCTCAAGGACGGCATGCCCGAAGACTTCAAGGCCGGGGAACCCTTCCTCATAAAGAAGAGCTATCGCACCATAAGGGGAAAGTTTGCATTCCCTAATCCCGAAACCCTTCCTGAAGTCATCCGCATCCTGGTCTATGACAAGCAAGGCCGCATCCTTCTGGACAAGAAGGTCCCCTGCGAACCGGCACAAAAGACAAAGCCGCCCCCTTCTACTCCACCACCTTGACCACCAAGGCATCGTTCCACGGATCTGCCTTCACGACCTGAACCAGGATCTCCTGCCCTGCCCTCAAGGCAGGGGCCTGTTGCTTCCTGATCTCCGTGGTTATAAGAAACTGGCTCAGCACGACCCTGTATTTGGTGTTAAGCTCATCCAGTACCACTGCGGGAAAGGCCTTGCCCAGATTCTGGGCAAAAAACTTGAGCAGCCAGTACCTGATCCTGGCCCTCTTGATCCTGGCTAGCTCCCTTAGGACCGGCTCGGTCTCCATCCTGATCTTTTCGAGGCCCTCTTCACTATAGGGCGGAGGCTGGCCCATGAGATGAGCCCTGATCTGGCGCTGAACCGCCAGATCCAGGTATCTCCGGATGGGAGAGCTCACCTGGCTGTAAACTTCCAAGCCCAAGGTGCTGTGGGGGGCTGGATGAGTATCGATCAAGAGGGGATGTAGTTTTCTCCTTTGCTGAAACACATAGTAAATAAAGGGATGCGGGCCTTGTTCCACCAACTCAGAGGGAGGCGGCTGGGTCCTGTAAAGGGCGGCGATACCTTGCTGCTTGCAAAACTCCCCTGCCAGCCAATTAAACAGGATCATGAACTCTGCAATGATCATCCTGGAGGGGCTGTTCTGGTCAAGCAGATAGGGCTGGACCAAACCGTCTGGCCCCACAGTGATCTGGACCTCAGGAAGAGTCAGATTAAGGGCGCCCCTCTCAATCCTCCTATCCCTCAAAACCCTTGCCAAGAAGTGCATCCTCTGGAGCGTTGGATCCCTTTCCAGTTCCTGGTTGACTTCCTCGTAGGTAAGCTTGCGCTTCACCCTGACCACGGACACCTGAAACCGGTAGTCCATAAGCTCTCCCGATTGGTCAAAGTCACACAAAAGCGTGATTGCCAGCCTGTCCTTGCCCTGAATCAGGCTCAGCTTGTTTTCTGAGAGGAGCTGGGGGATCATGGGAATGGAGCGGCGGGGCAGATACAGGGACGAGGCCCGACGGAAGGCATCCTTGTCAAGCAGGCTGCCGGGTTTGATAACAGAGGCCACATCAGCGATGTGGATAGCCAACTGAGAGCCGTCCCGGGTCTCTTTCAAGCTTATGGCGTCGTCAAAGTCCCGGGTAAAGGGTCCGTCTATGGTAACGGTCTCCAAGTCTCTAAGGTCTTCTGCACCGCTTGAGTCAAGCTCCATCAAAGAAAGTCCTTGGGCCTCCTCCATCTGGCCTGAAGAAAACTCTGTGGGGACCTTTGAGCGGAGAATTTCCAGGTTCTGATCCTCATCCCAAATACCAAGCTTTACCAGCAGCTCCCTTGCCTTTTCAGGCCCGGGGGCACCGGCGCGCTCCAGAAGCTCCTTTGCCTCTCCGTAGATCTTGGCCTCTTTTCCGTAAAGGGCAACCTGCTCTAGCAAACCTATAACATAGTCCTTCCACTGCTCTTCTTCCTTGCCTTCTTTACACCTAAGGGCCGCCTTTAGCCAGGAAGCTCCTCTCCTGAGCCTCTCCTCCTTTTTGGCCTCTTCCTCTCTTTGGGCAATGATCTGCTCAACCCTTTCTTGGGTGTTAGGGATGAAAAAGCCGTCCTTTAGCTTGAAATAGAGGCGATCCTCAAACAGGGCCCGCACAATGGCGCTGACGTGATGATCTGTGATCTCCGGGCCGAAACATAGCTGAGCAAGGTCGCGGTGACTGAATCGCTCATTCTCATCGTGGATCAACTCCCACAACTCCCTTACATCCACCTCGCCTTTCAAGCGCTTCCTCTCTTGTTCTATATTTCTGAGGTGCTCGAGCAGCTCCTCCCGTGGTCTGGCTACATTTATGGTTGCATCTGAAATCAGGAGCGCCCTTTTGGGAGAGATGTTTGCCTCACGGTTGCCAGAGGTGAGCAGATGGAGCTTATTGCCTTTCTCTTGGAGGCATACGGCGGATACAAACTTTCCCTGGTCGATATATTCTATGATTTTTCCTTGGCTCACATCCATCTCCATTCTATCCTCGGCACTCAATTGACTTTACTAACAAGCGCACGAGCCAGTGTCAATGAACCATCGCAAGCCTGCCTCAATCCCATAATCCTTGCATTTCACCCCCTCCTTTTTCCAAGATAGCAAGGCAGATTGTCCAGGGCACAAGACGGAATCGGGCCCAAATTTGAAATAGGAGAGCGGATCTGATAGTATCACAATAAGTTACCGTTATTTTCTCTAAACCGCCTCTTCAGGACAATGGAACAGCAAATGCTATACTCCCAAAGGCTAATTGTCCTCAGGAACAAGATGGACAATGAAGGACTTGACGCGGTCTGGGTTATCCAGCCTGAAAACAGGAGGTACCTTTCAGGGTTCAAGGCCCCTGATCCTCAATTCACAGAATCGGCAGGCTCCCTTTTTATCACCCAAGAGGAGGCCATCCTGATAACCGATTCCCGATATGGCACTGAGGCGGAGGAAGAGGCTCCCCACTTTGAAGTCAGGGTGATAAAGGGAGAGGCGGCCAAGGCCCTGGGAAATATCATACTTGAGACAGGGGCCAAGAGAGTGGCGTTTGAAGAAAACTATGTCACTTGGCAGCTTTACCGGGAATTGATGGAAAAGCTCGGCCAAGGCCCAGAGCTCGTCCCGATCCAGGGGCTCATAAGAGAAATGAGGCAGATAAAAGACCCTTATGAAATAAAGGCCTTAAAGGCCTCTGCCCAAATGGTCTCCTCAATAATGGGCGAAATAATTGGTTGGATGAACCCAGGGCTTACAGAAAGGGAAGTGGCTTGGCAAATTCACACCCTGGCTTACCGCCGCGGTGCCGAGGATCTGGCCTTTCCACCCATTGTGGCATCCGGCCCCAATGGCGCCTTGCCCCACGCAGTGGCAGGTGAGAGGAAGATCGGGCCTGATGAGCCGATCGTGCTCGACATGGGAGTGAAACTTAACGGTTATTGCTCTGATATCACCAGGACCGTGTTTCTCAGTGAACCGCCTGCTGAATTCAGGAAGATATATAGGATCGTGCGGGAGGCTCAACAAAAGGCCTTGGAGGTCATGCGGGCAGGCCTTATGAGTGATGAGGTTGACGGTGTGGCAAGAGAGGTGATCAAGAAAGCAGGCTATGGTGAGTACTTTGGTCACTCTTTAGGCCACGGGGTGGGCCTTGCCACCCATGAGGCCCCGCGGGTGGGGCCTCTAAAACCGGTAAGGCTTGAGGCGGGCATGGTCGTCACTGTTGAGCCCGGCATCTATATCCCAGGCAAGGGTGGAGTCAGGCTCGAGGAGATGGTGCTCATCCAGGAAGGGGGGGTGGAGCTTCTCACCACAGACCCCAACTTCTATCAATTCTAGAGAAAAGGGCAAAGGAATGCGGGAAGCCCTTGATTCATCTTACTTGTTAGACCGGTTTCTGGACTATATCAGGGTCGAGAGGGGGCTTTCGCAAAATACCATCATGGCCTATGCCAGGGATCTAAGTTTATTTATTGAGCACTTGGAAAACAAGGGGCTCAAACCCAAAGATGTAACCCCTCAAATCGTCTCTGACTATATCATGCACCTTGCAGGCACCCTTTCCAAGGCCACGGTGGCAAGGCGGATTTCATCGGTCAAGATGTTTTTTAGATTCCTGGCATCTGAGGGAATAATCCCCTCGAGCCCGGCTCGCCTCCTTAGCACGCCAAGGCTTGGCCGCCGCCTCCCAGGAGTCTTGAGCATCGGTGAGGTGGAAAGGCTCCTTTCAGCACCAGATCCTTCCACCCCTAAGGGCCTTAGGGATCT
>JAMOVZ010000295.1 GCA_027061865.1 Desulfobacterales bacterium | reverse complement strand
ATGTATATGAATATCCTTTTTCCTGTAAAAGCCAGGCTCAATGCCCAGCTCTTCCGCATGACTTCTTATGTAACTTAGGGCTGTCTGGGCTGACTCTTTGATAATAGAACCCAGGGAGCCTGTCAGAATCAACTGCTGGGTCCCCGGCATAATACTGGTCTCAACGAAGATGATCTCACCACCGACATCAGTCAGTACAAGCCCTGTTGTGACCCCGATTCGGTTTCTGGTATCCTTTGTCTCACGCTGATATTTCCTTGGCCCCAACAAGCGTTCAACCTCATCAGGGCCCACCTTTTTGGTGTCCCCTGTATTAATATCCCCTCCGACCCTTTCTCTTGCCAGCTTGCGGCATATATTCCCAATTTCCCGCTCCAGGTTCCTAACTCCCGACTCGCGGGTATAGTCGCGGATAATCTTGACTATCCCCTCAGTGGTAAATTGCGGCGGGGCAACACTCAGTCCATTGGCAAAGAGTTGCCTCGGAATAAGGTGGGACCTTGCAATGTGCACCTTCTCCTGTTCCGAATAACCTGAAAATTGAATCACCTCCAGCCTGTCCCTCAAGGGGCCAGGGAGATCCTCCACCCCGTTGGCAGTCGCTATAAAGATCACCGGGCTGAGGTCAAAGGGTACATCAAGATAATAGTCCACAAAATTGGTATTTTGCTCCGGGTCCAAAATCTCCAGGAGGACGGAGGCGGGATCTCCTTTGAAATCCTGCCCTACCTTGTCCACCTCGTCCAACATGAAAAGCGGATTCCTAACGCCCAGCCGTTTGATCTCATTAATGATCCTGCCAGGCATAGCTCCCACATATGTCCTGCGGTGGCCACGCAGCTCGGCCTCGTCCATCATCCCCGCCATTGACAAGCGAGTGAATTTTCTTCCCAAGGCCTTGGCAATCGCCTTTCCCACTGATGTCTTTCCAGTGCCGGGAGGCCCCGTAAAACACAGGACCGGACCCCTTACATGTTGGGCGTGGCGCTTCTTGCCCCTTATTTTTTGCACCACCTGCCGCAATTCGTCCAAATTAAGGGGCTTTGCAAGGTAATGGGCGGCACCGTGCTGAAGGGCTTGGACAGCAGAATCTACAGTGGCATATCCGGTGAAGATGACCGTCTCCATACGGGGCGCGACCTTCTTTGCCTTTTCGAGCAATTGCATCCCGTCCACCTTCTCCATCTTAAGATCGGTCAAGAGGAGGTCAAATTCCCTTTCCCGCAATCTCTCCAAGGCCTCCAACCCATTTTCGGCCAAGACTACCTCATACCCCTCCTTATTTAATACATATTTCAAATTGGCCCTGGCCACGGGCTCATCGTCCACCACAAGTACGCTGAAGGGGCGCATGGAACACAGGGTCCTTACGGCCAAGAACTCAAGAATCCGTTCCTTTACCGACTCCAGCCCATAATGATATTCGTCCAGGATCTCTTCAGCCCTATCCAGATCCAAGTTATCATCAGTATATCTGTGCCAAGGAAGTGATATGAGGAATTCCAGGTAAGTAACACCAATAGCATACTCGGGAAGGGCTGGATCTGTTTTTGCAACTCTGTCAAGTTCCCTCTCGGCCACAGCCACCACGGAATCAGGCAGCTTTGCTTGTTCAATGGCCTTGCGCAACTCCTCTACGTCTGAAGCCTCCACCACCTCATTGTGGTTCTTCCTGAAAAACCCCATGAGCCTTCCCCTGCTTCATCTAAAACTATCCCAGCCGCGTGCTCTACGCTTTATCTACTTAAAAATGTTGATCTAATCTTACATGAGGGCAAGGTAATCCCGCAACAAAAAGCTACCCATGCCCTTCTTGGCAGCGCCTATGCATAAAAATAGCATTGCAAAATGCAACGCCGGCAAATTCCTCTTGCAACTGACGATAATGTATTGAAATCAAAAGTAATTTAGCCAAGCCTTTTACTTGCGTTGCATTTCGTAACAAAAAGATTATGGCAATTGGTTTTTTGCAACACAAAAAACCCTTCAATTTCAACATGTTAGGCCGGAGGATTATCTTTGGCACTGTTGTTGCTTTATTCACTATGCAAAAGGCCTTTAAAAAAATCACAGCTAGGGGGGAAATAAAATGAGATGGCTTGAGAGATTCCGAAGGGCATTTGTTGCCGCCTCTTTTGCAGAGGCAGGAGAGTGGGATGAGGCAAGAGAGTTTCTTAAGGAGCGCCAAACATTACGTAGTACAAAACGACCATGGCAGAGAACTACTCGTCGTTCAAGGCCCAGGCCAAGGATTTACAGGGCTTAAACAAAGATTGTGCAGTATCGTGCTACTAGCTCACATAACTTACATTAAAGAATAACCATAGGAGGTTTACCATGCTTGATAAATTGGTCAAAAAGTTGAAAAAGAAAAAGGGGGTAGAGGCCGAAAAAAAGAGCACCCTCACAGAACAGTTTGACAAAGCGATGGAGGCCATTACCTTTGCTGAGGCTGGCTCGCCCCAAGTGGCCAAAGAAATCCTGGAGCAATATGAAGCCGAGCCTAGAAAGGTATTGGTGGTAGGGAAAGAAGAGTTTTTTTCAAAAGCTGTGATGGATTATGCACTAGGCTTTGCCGACAGGATGGGCTATGAAATAGTAGCCCTTAACATCTTGCCCCTGCCTACGGATTCTCCAAAGCTCGCACCTTATTGCAGCCTCATAAATGAAGAATTCAAGAGCAAGTGCGAAGAGAGTATCTCATACTTTCGAAAAGAGGCAGAGGCAAGGGGTATTCCATTCCACCATATTATCAAGACAGGCGATCCGGAAGAGTGCATTAAAGAGACCCACAGAGAGATTAAGCGTATCGAATTTGTAATCTGTGAACCTGAGCTCTGCTCAACTATGGCCGAAGAGGTGGAAGAGGGGATTATTCCAGTATTTTGCCTAGCCAATGCTTGATAACAGCGAGGCATTCTGTTTTGCACGAGGGATGTAGCTACTCAAGACTTGAAAACCGCCTGGACTTGGATAATACTGATATTTTTTGATGGGCAACATCTTAACCTTTTGCTATAGACAGTATATGGTGATGTTTCAGTGAAAGGAGTCATGAGCATGGATACCCACTTCATATTCGGACTTGCGTTAATTTTTTGCTGTTTTCTTCTCTGTTTCTTTTTCCGTCACGAGAACAAGAAATAAGGAGGCGAAAGGGGTTATCCCCTTCCGCCTCTTTTTCCAGCCTTATGGCCCTTAGCTATTATTTGACTCCATAGAAAAAGTAAATAACCGTCAACATGACTACAAGAAAGATTATGGTCATGAAGGCACCTGCCTTTGCATAGTCTACCGTCCGATAACCACCCGGTCGCATAATGAGGGCATTTACTTGGTGGGTAGGCAATATAAAAGTATTAGATGCAGAAAGGCCCACAACAAGGGCTGCCATTCTCGGATCCCCTCCAGCCATCACCGCCATATTCATACAAAGTGGGACGAGTAGCACCGTTGCCCCAACATTTGAAATAACTAGGGTAAAAAATGAGGTCATCACCCCTATCACGGCCAACAACTCAATGGGAGAGACTTGTCCTACAATCTCTAAAACCTTCTTTGCAATAAAGGCAGCAGTGCCTGTTTGTTCAAAAGCAATACCGAGAGGTATCAGCCCCCCCAGTAAAAACACGGTCATCCAGTCCACAGAGTGATAGGCCTCATCAACAGAGAGAACCCCGGTGATTATCATGCCGAGGGCCCCTGACATCAACGCCACAGAGAGACGCACATGGAAAAAGATAATTTGGCTGAGAGCCAGGGCCAACCAAAAGACAGCCCACTTTGCCTTTTCAGGCCTGAGGATCTCCCCCTCAAGCGGGGTCGCAAAGGTCAGGATCCTGGGCTGTGGAAGGTTCTTTATCCTGTGAAATCGATCCCAGGGACCTTGGAGCAATATCGTATCCCCCATTTTAAGTCTGACATGGTTGATTCCAGCATAATATACCCTTGGCCCTTTGTTTACCGCCACCGGATTAACTCCAAATCTCTCCTGGAATTTGACCTCCCTGAGTGTCTTACCTATTAGTTCTGAACGTGGCGAAACCACAGTCTCAACAAGCCCTGCATTGGTTCGAGCGAATTCATCTGCAAATAGCTCCAATCCTGGCTTTAAGGTCCATCCCTTGTCTTGGGCCAATCTCTTAACCCTTTCCAGAGCACCCAAGACAACTATGTCATCCCCAGGGGATATCTTGTCATCTTTCGTGACAACCAGCTTTTTCTTGCCAGTCGCGGCGTTTCCAATAGCTACAACGGTTACCAGATAGTCTCTCCTTATGGCCAACTCCTCGAGGGTCTTAGGTCCATCGAAATCCTCTGGAATGTGGAGTTCATAGGGATGATCTAAGGCCCGGTATTGCTCGACCAGCAAAGCCGTAATACCTTTGTCTGCCTCTCCCTTGCTGGCAGGCAACACATATTTTCCAAATAAAATAAAATAAATTACAGCACTTAGAAGCAAGCAGACGCCGATAGGAGTTTGGGTAAAAAGGCCGAATGGTTCTAACTTCTTACCCCCTAGTACCAAGAGATCATTTAATAGAATAGTCGGGCTAGCCCCTACCAGAGTTAAAGTTCCGCCTATGATTGCACAAAAGCCCATTGGCATCAGGAGGCGAGAAACCGGGATGTCTAGACGCTTTGCAATACGTTGGGCCGCTGGAAGGAATAAAGCCGCCGCCCCTATGTTCTGCATCATGGACGATATCAGGCCTACAGTGATGGAAATAAGGGCCATTATTCTCTTCTCACTTCGCCCACCAAGTTTTATAATAGGAGTTGCCACTTTGTTCATAATCCCTGTTTTGTCAAGACCAGCGCCAATAATAATAACAGCTATAATGGAGACAACAGCATTGCTGCTAAGCCCCGAGAATGCCTGTTGAGGAGTGACAAGCCCGATCAAAGGCAAAAGCACCATCATTATAATTCCTACCACATCTACACGAACCCACTCGAATACGAACAACACTATAGCTAGCGCCAATACCGCTAGAGTGAGAATCATATCGTTGCTCATGGCTTATCTCCTCCACTCATCCTGGGTTCAGGGTTGTTATGATCTGCCCCGTGCTAAAATGAAAAAAGTTGGATGTTCATATCAGAATGTGAAAAAAATTTCAAGCAGATTTATATCAGCTAACTCTTGAAAAAAGCTGAAAAAAACAAATGCTCACAAAAAAACTTGCTTCTCCAATGTCAAGTTCCAGGAAACGAAGCAGAGCTGAATGAAGCAACTATTTTTCAAGGGAGCTTCTGCACAGGCCTATTGAAATCATGGGGGCTTAGGTAGGAATTTCCACACGCCTTTTGCGGAAGATCTGGAAAATCACCAGGCAAACAAATACAACCAGCCCAGCCAAATTAACACCAGCACGGTTCCACACTAGCATGACCGCATCTAATGCCCATAGGATGGTCTCAGGCCAAGACATGCCGACCAGAAAAAAGCGTTCCATACAGGCCACGAATGCGATTATGGAGCAAACAGCAAGAATCATCACCCAGATGATCTCGCCCAGGGTGCCGTTCAACAGGAATGCAGGATGATAGGCCATGATTACGGGCATGATATAGAGCCCTTTTGCAAGCTTCCAGGAGGTGAAGGCGGTCTGCAAGGGGTTTGATCCTGCAATCCCTGAGGCTGCATAGGATTCCAGGGCCACAGGCGGGGTCACATTGGCATCTTGGCTGTACCAAAAGACTATCATGTGGGCGGTCAAAAGCGGTATCCCCAGCTCCATCAAACCCGGCCCTGCCAGGATGACCAGCACAATATAAGAGGCTGTCACCGGCAAGCCCATTCCAAGGAGCAGGGAGGTGAAGGCCACAAGGCCCAAGGCCAAAAGCGGTATTCCGTGGGAAAGCGATACGATGAGGGAAGAAAATCTCAAACCCGTTCCAGTAAGATTCACGACCCCCACTATAATTCCAGCAGCGGCACAGGCCACAGCAACAACGATAGCATTGCGGGCCCCTTGTTCCAAAGTTTCCAGCAATCCCTTAAAAGAGATCCGCGAGTCCTTGCGGAGCAGGGCAGTGAGATAAAGGGAGACAATAGCAATAAAGCCTGCCATCATGGGG
The DNA here is from genome assembly GCA_027061865.1 of Desulfobacterales bacterium. GTDB lineage: Bacteria > Desulfobacterota > DSM-4660 > Desulfatiglandales > Desulfatiglandaceae > JALVMN01. The sequence continues at coordinate 2,457 of JAMOVZ010000295.1, read as the reverse complement.
CTGTAGTTCATCACCAGCACGGTTATCAAGATGGCCAGCGGTATGATGAAATGAAGCCCCTGCTTGATGGTCTCCCCGAGCTTTGGCAACTGATCCTTAGGCAGTCCCCATATTCCTTCCTTCTGGGCCTCAAAGTGCACAAAGAGGATCACGGAAAAGAAATAGAGGACCGCAGGGAAAAAGGCTATCTTGATAATCTCGAGATACGGGGTTTGGGTAAATTCTGCCATGAGAAAAGCCCCAGCCCCCATAATAGGCGGCATGAGCTGCCCCCCGGTGGAGGCAGCAGCCTCCACTGCTGCTGCCACGTGAGGTTTGTAGCCTATCTTTTTCATCATGGGAATGGTAAATGAACCTGTTGCCACTACATTGGCAACAGCGCTCCCTGCAACTGATCCCATGAAACCGCTTGCAATAACCGCCGTCTTTGCCGGTCCTCCTGAAAATTGCCCGGTAATAGAGTAGGACAGGTTGATGAAAAACGTCCCCGCCCCACTCTTCGCAAGAAAGGCGCCAAAGAGAATGAAAATGAAAACAAAAGTGGATGCCACGCCCGTAGGAAGCCCGAAAATCCCTTCAGTGGTGAGAGAAAGGGTGGTTGCCATTCTCTCGATGGAATATCCCTTGTGGACGATTATCTCAGGCATGTAGGGGCCAAAGTAACCAAAAAAGAGAAATAGAATCGCTATTATCATTAGGTTTAAACCTATCACGCGGCGTGTGGCCTCGAGCACCAGGAGCACAACTGTCACCCCAACGGCAAAATCCAACCGGCTCCACTCACCCTGCCTTTCAAATATCCCGTCCAAGTCTATGAAGATGTAGGCCATTGCAGCAACACTGATAACCACAAGCAAGAGATCTATGACTAAGGCGAGGTTAAGGCGCTCCTTGGAGGCCCCCTTGTAAAGGGGCATTGTGAGGAAGGTAAGCACCAGGATACACCCCAGGAAAACCGATCGGTGCCTCATGGCTGTCATGGCCACAATTCCTGCAGTATAGAGCTGAAACACACTAAGCCCTATACCCACCAGACTGACCAGTCCCGCAATTATTCGGGCAACAGTTGTAGTATTCGAACTTGGGGCAGTATCCATGGATGTGCAAATGTTTTCAGCCATTATCTTCTCCAATTACTCGCGGTGTTGCAGGATGGGGGAAGAGTCTTCTCCACCACGCATATAGGATGCTCACCGGCCTCCCATAAAACCTCAAGGCCTCGTGCTCTGCAGTATTTGACAGGTTTATCTTCACTCCCCGCCAAATCACCGTGTGGTCAACCCCCTTGCTTCCCACCCTCAGTATAAACTCACCAATGCGCATGTGCATGTCTTCTATCACCTCATAGGGTCCGCGCTTGACCATACGCCCAACCCCCGGCATCCGCCCCATACCGGCCCCGAACTTCAGATACCGCTCCTCTTCCACATAAATTATCCCTTTTTTGTCCAGGCTGTGCTCTTCCCATATGGGGCTTTCTTCCACAGAATGGTAATAGTGGATGGTAAAGCGCTCACCCTCTTCCATGGGCAAGACAAGGAGCGGCTCCTCCCCTTTAACCTTTACCACCCGGAGCTCTACACCCCCTGGAAGTAGCCAGCCCATTATCAAAAAAAAGGCGACCAGACCAATAGAGCCTCCTAGAATTAAGCCTTTGGGTCTGGTCACCCAGCTCACCCTTTAAGGAATGAGATGTGGAGGCACCTCTATTCCTATCTCCTTCAAATACTTGATGGTGCCAGGATGCAAGGGGATGGGCGAGTACTTAACCGCATTTTCAGGCGTTGTATATGCTGCAGAGGGGTGGATCTTTTCCAGGTAATCCCTGTGTTCATACAAGGCCTTAACCAGCCTGTAGACCAGGTCTGTGTCCAATGACTTCTGGCAGATCATCACGTTCCAGACACCAATTGTCCTTACAGGCTTGTCAACTCCTCTGTAAATCCCTGCTGGCAAAAACACCTCGGAATAAGTCTTGTTGGCGGCCAGGATTTTCTTTACCTGCTCCGGGGTAAATGAGATGATGTGGATGTCGTGCGTGGTGGCCAGATCCATGATGGAGCTGGTTCCAGGCCCTACACACCAGAAACCCACCTCAATGGTCCCGTCCCTCAAGGCGTTTGCGGACTCGGTGAAAGAGAGCCGGCTGTCCTTGTAAGAATCCAGTGGAATCCCCAAGGCCTTGAGCACGGTCTCGGCCATGAAGTTGGTGCCGCTCCCAGGGGCACCAGTGCTTATCCTTCTTCCCACCACCTGCTCGATATTGGTGATTCCGCTCTTCTTCAGGGTGACTACTTGGAGAAGGTTGGGATACATAATGGCCATTGAAAGGATATTCTGCTTCTTGCCCTTGAACTTTGAGAGGCCGTGGTAGCCAGCAACCGCCACATCGCCCATGACCTCTCCTATTACCGTCTCTCCCCGGTGGCACAACTTTACATTCTCCACACTGGCCCC
>JAMOVZ010000294.1 GCA_027061865.1 Desulfobacterales bacterium | reverse complement strand
ACACCGGAAGACTATGGAGCTGCTGAGCCTCAAGTTGAGGCTTGAAAAGGGAGTATCAAACCCAAAAGAACGCCAAGAGCTTAAAAAAAGGATTGAGGAATTGGAAAGAGAACTGCATATGGATTGATCCCTAAACTAAAAATTCTTTTGGCTGTCCAGCAAGATGGTCACCGGTCCATCATTTACCAAATAGACCTCCATCATCTCCTGGAATCTACCTGTGGCTACCTCCAGCCCCTTGCTCCTCAACATCTCCACGAACTTTTCATAAAGCGGCTCGGCTTTGCCTGGCCTCGCAGCCTTTGAAAATGATGGACGCCTCCCCTTTCTGCAATCTCCCCACAGGGTAAACTGGGAGACCACAAGGGCCGAGTAGCCTTTATCGAGCAAGGACCTGTTCATCTCTGCCTTTTCATCAGGGAATATCCTAAGATTAGCAACTTTATCGGCCATGTAACGGCAGTCTTGTTCGGTGTCATCCTCCCCAACCCCAATTAGAATTAAGGCGCCTGGCCCAATCTTGCCAACACTCGCTCCATTCACATCCACCCGTGCCTCTTTTACCCGTTGAACAACCGCCCTCATTCATCCCACCTCCATATGAACAAAATGTAAGTAATGCTCTGACTAACAACACGTTTTATCTTCATAGCCCCCCACCACTTACCTGTCGCCCGTCCAAGGCCCCTTTAATTTTTCCCTTTTTTGAAAAGGGGGATAGGGGGATTAACGGACATCGGGGTGATTGCTATGAAGTATTTAGACGCTTGAGGCTCTCTTACCCTTTTCACAGAGCCCTAAAAACTGCAATAATACACATATCACAGTAACTTTTAAAAATCGAATTAGAGGTGCTCTTTAAGGTCTTGCTTGAGCCATGGCAAATAGCATTGTTCTGATAAATCCTTGGATCCACGATTTTGCTGCATATGACCTTTGGTCAAAGCCTCTGGGGCTTCTGATGCTGGCCTCGCACTTGCGAAAGGCCGGCTACAGGATTGAGTTCATCGATTGCCTCGATATCCACCACCCTGAGATGGGCCCCTCCGAAGGGCTAAAGCCACCCAAGCGCAGCCAATATGGAACCGGCAAATTCTGGAAACAGGTGATTCCAAAGCCACAGGCCCTTGAGCACATTAACAGGCCCTACAGCCGCTATGGCATCCACCCTGAAATCTTGAGACAGGAACTGAAGAAATTGGTGCCTCCTGCAGCGATTCTGGTCACATCCCTCATGACCTATTGGTATCCGGGGGTGTTTGAGGCAATCAGAATTGCGAGGGAAGTTCACCCCGATGTGCCCATAATCTTAGGAGGAATTTACGCAAAGCTGTGCCTGGAGCATGCAATGGCCCATTCCTCTGCGGATTATGTGGTGGGGTGGTCTGATCCTCACCAATTAATGGCCTTATTTCGTGAGCTGGGAATTGAGCCTGGTCAAAGAAACTCCTCCATAGTCTTACATACCTATCCGGCATTTGATCTCCTAAGAAAGCTCGACTATGTGTGCATCCTCACCTCCTTAGGGTGTCCATACAGATGCCGGTATTGTGCAAGCGGTTACCTTCACCCCCGGTTCAGGCACAGGAGCATTGATAATATACTTGATGAGATCGCATTCTGGCACAAGGAATGGGGGGTAAGGGATTTTGCATTTTATGATGATGCCCTGCTTGTAAATGCCCGCAACCACCTTGTCCCGTTAATGGAGAAGATTGCGGCATCGGGAATGAAGCTCCGCTTTCACACCCCTAATGCCATACACATAAGGGAGGTAAAGCCGGAAGTCGCCCAGCTAATGAAAGAATCAGGCTTTGTAACCCTCCGGATTGGACTTGAAACAGCAGACTTTTCACTGAGAAAGGACCTAGACTGCAAGCTCAGCCAAGGGGAATTTGAACGAGGCGTGAGAAATCTCTTTGATGCAGGATTTGGAACAGATCAGATAGGAGCATATATCTTAGTGGGACTGCCGGGCCAGCCTGTTGAATCCGTGAGCAAGACCATTGAGTTCGTGGCTGAAAATGGTGTGATGCCCTATCTCGCGGAATATTCTCCCCTTCCCCACACAGAATTGTGGAAGGAGGCGCTAAGGTCATCTGAATACGATCTGGAAAATGAGCCCCTCTTTCATAACAACACCTTGCTTCCTTGTTGGGATAAATCAAAAAGGGC
>JAMOVZ010000293.1 GCA_027061865.1 Desulfobacterales bacterium | reverse complement strand
GCTACAGTTTTTAGCGAGTTGTCAAGCTCTATCAACCCATTATCCAAAAGGAGATATTATTATGAAAAAGGTAGAGGCCATCATCAAGCCATTTAAATTGGATGACGTAAAGGAGGGCCTTACATCTATAGGAGTACGGGGTCTTACTGTCAGCGAGGTGAAAGGCTTCGGCCGGCAGAGAGGCCATAAGGAAGTGTACCGGGGAGCTGAATACCAGGTTGACTTTGTCTCAAAGTTAAAGATTGAAGTGGTGGTCGAGGCCTCCCATGTGCAAGAGGTGCTCCAGGTAATAATGGACAAGGCCCAAACTGGTCAAATTGGAGATGGAAAGATTTTTGTCCTTCCCGTGGATGAGGTTGTGCGAATAAGGACCGGAGAGAAAGGAAAGGATGCCATATGACCTTGTCTAAACACTAATATGGTAAAATCCTTATGCAAAGACCTAAAGGTGAAATCCCCTGCTAGAGAATTAAAAGAATATCAGGCCGGGCTCGCTGCCCTCCTCTCTAAGAAAGAGCAAGCCAACTTGTCTTTGCAGGAGCAGTATGCCCAGGCCATGGACCAGTATTTTCGTCTCGTGATCCAAGAGAGCATCACGGGCCAGCAACTTTTCAGCAAGAAGATCCCTTTCGCCCTTGTGGCCGTAGGCGGGTACGGAAGGGCTGAACTGTCTGTCCATTCCGATGTGGATATGATCATCCTCTTTGACAGGAAGATTCCTTCTCAAGCTTCTGAGTTAATGAAAGAGCTCTTCTTTCCCCTTTGGGACCTGGGATTGGATATAGGGTACGGCACAAGGACGATCAAGGATTGTGTGAGTATGGCCAAGAGGGACTTTCAGGTGTTTACATCCCTGCTGGATGCCAGGTTCATCTGTGGCGACTCTACCCTGTTTCTCAAACTTGCTGAAAGGCTTCGGGGCAAGGTTATCAAGAAGTCAAAGGCCGCTTTTCTTCGTTGGCTCAAGGAACAGGACAGGGTCAGGGCCGAACAGTTCGGGGATGCCAGCTATATGCTCGAGCCTAATCTGAAAGAAGGGCTGGGTGGTCTAAGGGACTATCATCACTTGCTTTGGGTCTCAAAGGTATTCAATGAGGTTAGGATGCCACGCGACTTGGAATTTCATGGGATCCTATCGCACGGCGAATTTTTCGAACTGCAGGAACACGTCAAAACCATCAGTACTGTCCGCAATCACCTCCACCTCCTCTCTAAGAGAAGGAACGACCGCTTGTGGATGGACTATCAGGAAGAAATAGCCCGGAGAATGGGTTATCATGGAGGGGGAGGACAAACGGGAGTGGAGGCATTTCTAAGCAACCTCCACTCGGCCATGGCATGGATCAAGGCCCTTTACGGCGCCTTTTCAAGGCCGTTTTTTGCATTCTCAAAAAGGAAAAGGCCTAAACCCAAGATCCGGGTCCTTTCAAAAGGGATTACGGAGAAAGATGGAGAGCTCTTTTTTGAAGACCCTAACAGTATTATTTCCGATCCCCACTTGCTCATGAAGATCTTTCTGCATTCAGCTACCAGCGGGGCGGCCTTGTCAATGGAGGCAAGAAGGCTGGTAAGGGAATTTTCGTTCCTTGTGGATGAAGCCTTCCGCTGGAGCCGAAAGGCCTCTGAACTATTCCTTGAAATCCTGCACCAAACCTGGGCATTCCAGGCACTGGAGGGAATGAATGCCACAGGTTTTCTGCAAAATTACATCCCTGAATTTGCCAGGGTAAAGGACCGGGTGCAGTTTGACACCTATCATATCTTTCCCGTAGGTATGCATCTTTTACAAACCTTGCGTTATATCAAAGAGGTTGGCCGATCCGGCGAGATGCTCTTGACCACCATAATGACTGAGATCAAGCGTCCTGAAATCCTCTTTCTTGCTGCCCTGCTGCATGATATAGGAAAGTGGGGGAAAGATCATGCGGAGCTTGGCGCACACTTGGCTGCCCAGGTTCTCCAGCGCCTGGGCTATGAAGATGAGGCCAAGGACGATCTTGTCTTCCTCATTCGGCATCATCTCCTCATGGTGGAGACGGCAACCCGGAGAGACCTGGAAGATGAAAAGACGGTGGTGCTTTTTGCCCGAAGGGTCCGTACGCTGGAGAGGCTCAAGATGTTATATCTTCTCACATGGGCAGATGCAAAGGCCACAGGACCTCGGGCCTGGAATGCTTGGATAGCCGACCTAGTCCAAGAGCTCTTCTTTAAAGCACTTCACATCCTGGAACAGGGGGAACTTGCCTCAGAAGAGGCAGCCAACAGAGCGCTTAAAACAAGAGATAACGTAAAAAGGCTGGTCTCTGGCAAGATAGGCCAAAAAGAACTTGAAAGGCTCTTTGAGGTTGCCACGCCCAGGTACCTTTTGACTGTGCCGCCTGCCAAGATTGCCGAACACTTTATGGAAGCATTAAGGCTTCAAGAGAAAATCGGCTCTGGTCGGGAGGAGGCCTTTTTCCTTGAGGCAAAGGCTGGAAATACGCCCGAGGACTGGCAGCTCACCTTTATTGCAAAAGACAGGCCTGGAATCTTCTTCCACGTGGCAGGAGTGCTCGCCCTTCACAACATAAATGTTCTTTCAGCCAATATATACACTTGGCGCAACGGCATTGCCATCGACCTTTTCAATGTCTCCTGCCCCCTTGATCCACTACGGGTAGAAGAGACATGGTTTAGGATTCGTGAGGATTTAAAGGCCAGCCTTGCTGGCAAGCTCATAATTGAAGATAAGCTAAAGCAAAAGAGGTCTGCGCTGGATTTATCATCCAAGCACCTTCCAACTCGTCCGCCCAAGGTGATCGTGGACAACCAGTCCTCTGACTTTTTTACTATAATTGAGATATACGCCCACGACAGGGTTGGGCTTCTGTACCTTATCACCCACGCTATGTTTGAACTGGGTCTTGATATCAAAATTGCAAAGATCGGGACCAAGGTGGACCAGGTGGCCGATATCTTTTATGTAAGAAACAGATGGGGTCAGAAGGCATCAGATACCCATGAGGTGGAAGCTATCAAAAATCATTTACTAAAGCGCCTCGACTAGTTAAAAAATACCAGCAACGGAACTTCTCTGTCAAAGCGCAGGGTTTCACACCCTTTCCGCCCACAGGCAAGGCGGAGCAAAAAGGATACAAAACCTTTTTTATGGGAAAAATTCAAGCTCCAGATATATCATCAAGTGTAGAGGAGTTCGTGCACTCCTTTCTGAAAGGCAGAAAAGAGGAGCCGGATAAAGCAGAAATTTTTCCCGTTCCAGCAGATGGCTCCACCAGGGCCTTTTTCCGCATTCGGCTGCCGGGAAGTGAAACCTCCTATGTGGCAATGGCAAATCCCCCCACTACCCCTTATGCACAAAAAGAGAACAATGCATATCTTCACATAGGCCGCCACCTGAAGAAAAAGGGGCTGCCGGTCCCCCATATCCATATGTGGGACCTTGCCCGCGGCTTATTCATCCTGGAAGACTTTGGCCAGCTTTCTTTGCATAACGCCATGAAAGCAGCGGATAATCCATACAAACTGTACCAAGGGGTTATCCAACTCTTGTTGGAAATGCAAGTCAAGGGGCGGGAAGGCCTTGATATCAGCTGGACATGCCAGACGACTCATTACGACAAGGTGGTGATGCTGAAATTTGAATCAGACTACTTTGTAAAGGCATTCCTTGAAGACTATTTGGGCCTCCCTGTTCCAAAAAAGGAACTGGACAAGAGCTTCTATTTCATTGCAGAAATGGCATCTTCTGCGGAACCCGCCTTTCTGATGCACAGGGATTTTCAGTCCCGGAACATAATGGTCAGGGATGCGGGTTTCGGCATATTGGATTGGCAAGGGGCAAGGCTTGGACCCCTAGGTTACGACCTTGCCAGCCTCCTCATTGACCCTTACGCAGCCCTTCATGACTCGCTTAAGGCACGCCTCCTCGAGGACTATGTATCTGGACTTCGGCGCTTGGACAGGCCACTGGCAGAAGAACTCCTTCGCACATACCCTTACCTAGCCATACAGAGAAATCTCCAGATACTTGGCGCCTTTGCCTACCTAACAAAGAGTAGGAACAAGCCCTATTTCCAGTCTTACATTCCTCCTGCTTTGGACAATCTCAGGGCCTTGTTGGAGCAAGTTGAGCATCGGGCCATGGGCCCCCTCCGCAAACTGGTAGAACAAATTACATTGGACATTACACCTTCTCATGTGTAGAATTTTTCCCGCCAACCCGCCTACTCATGGTGAACAAAAGAGCAGAGGATAGAAAAATGGGAGCCCAAAAGAGACTCTACGAGCCAGGAGAATATGTGTCCCTAATTACCGGCCTTATGGGAATAGTGGCCGCAGGGGATACCTGGGACAAGGCTCGAAAGGTGCTGAGGGAAGGGCACAAGCCGGGCCGCTATTTCGTCCCAGGCTGCTGCCAACATCCCGATTACGTGATCCAGATCCCGGTGATCTTTGAAGATGGGACATTTGATGTGATGAGGGCCATGAACCTTAAAAGAGTGGATGATCCGCCAGAAGATAAAAAGAAAAAGATAGAAGAGGTTTTCAAGCAACACAGTTTGTAAGACCACGAATAAAGGGGGCTACTATGGAAGATTGTATTTTTTGTAAGATAGTGAAGGGCGAAATACCATGTTTCAAGATTTATGAAAATGACAAGGTCCTGGCCTTTGCTGACATCAATCCCATCAACCCGGGGCATACCTTGGTAATTCCCAAGGCCCATGCGGAAAACCTTTATGAAATCTCCCCTGAAGACCTTACGGCCGTAGCCCTTGCCTCAAAGGTGATTATCCAGGGAATCAAAGAGGCACTTGAGCCGATAGGCGTTGCCTGCCTTCAGTTGAACGGCAAAGGGGCAAACCAGGTCGTGATGCACTACCACCTGCACCTGATCCCCAGGAGAAAGGAAGACCCAGAACTTCCTGTGTCAGGATGGGAGCTTAAGCCCGGAGACATGAAGGCAATCGAAGAGACAGCCAAGAAGATTTCAGGGGCAATAAGGCAGTAACCCCCCTATTCGACCAATTCTACATTCCAATAGAGGTAGTCCCGCCAGCACTGGGGCACCTCCCTGAACCCAATGGTGATCCGAAGGGCAGGCATCCAGGTGGGTTTGGTGGGCTTCCGCACAAGCTTCATACCTGCCTCCTTGGGTGTCCGCCCCCCTTTCTTCCGATTGCAATCCACGCAGCAGGTGACGATGTTGGTCCACTCGGTCTTGCCACCCCTGGACCTAGGTATAACATGGTCATAGGTCAGCTCTTCAGAGGGATACCTCTCCCCGCAATACTGGCAGCGGTACTTATCCCTGGCATAAATGTTCTGGCGTGAGAACTTCACCTCACTTTTTGGATACTTGACCATGCGAAGGAGCCTCACAACTGAGGGCAGCCTTATGGAAAAACTCACGGCGCGAATCTCCCTCCCATACTCCTCCAGCACCTCCACCTTACCCAGCAGGAGGAGCGTGACGGCCTTTTTCCAATTGATGATCCTGAGTGGCTCGTAGGTGATGTTCAAAAGGAGGACATTTTCCATGGCCCACACCTTAAAAGGCAAGCTGCATTCCAGTTAATTGGCTACATTTGTTGAAGATTTACTTTATTGCGGAAAAAAATACAAGAAAAAAAGCGCTATTCCATTCCCATGGCTGCCAATATATTTGACTTGAGTTTCTCCACCCCTGTCCTCCAAAACACTGTCTTTTGAAAACGGCTTCTGAATTCTTGCTCCTCCATCTTAAGGATTTCTTGAATAGAAGGAAGACAAACACGGGTTTGCGTAATATCCCTATTCCTTGGACAAGCTTCTTGGCATGCATCGCACCCAAAAAAACACCTATTCATCTTCTGGCCCGCAGATGGAGGAAGGGGATTCCGGGACTCTATGGTGAGGTATGAGAGGCAATGCCTCGAGTCTAAGAGAAAAGGGGCACTCAGCGCCCCGGTGGGACAGGCCTTCAGGCACTGGTCACAGTCTCCACAACCTTCATGGACGGCTTTTTCTGTTCCAGCCTCCAGGGGGGCAGTGGTCAAGACCTCAACCAAGTAGCAAAAGGAGCCATGGCCAGGAACGATCAACATATTATTCTTGCCTATAAATCCAATACCAGCCTTTAGAGCATATGGCCGTTCCAGCAAGGGGGCAGAATCAACGCACACCCTGCTCTTGCTCTCTGGGAATGCCTTTTGGATAATATTTACTATAGGCGATGCCAGGCGCTTGAGGCGGGAATGATAGTCTTCCGTGAGCCCTTCGGTGAAACGGGCCGTTGTAAAACCATCAGGGGTTGCGGGCTTTTGAGTTGAATAGGGATAGGCCAAGCATATGATTGACTTGCATCCCTTCAAGAGCCGGGAAGGGTCAGCCCTGGCTGTCACACCCCTTTCCAGCCAGTCCATATCTGCATGCCTCCCATCCTTGATCCAGGAAAGGAACTCGTCGAAGAAAGGGGCGGGATCAGGGGTGGTTATTCCACAGGCAGAAAATCCCAGTCTTTGAGCCTCCTCCTTAATCCTTTTTTCCACTGATGAACTCATGTAAGAGCCTCATCAATTCCTGTTCCATGCCCCAGTAAAAGTGGTCAGCACCCTCGATAATATAAAAGCGTGCCTGGGGATTCCATCTATCCACCAGGTCTTTGACCAGGGCAGGGGGAGCTATCTCATCTTTGCTCCCGGTTATCACAAGCCCAACCCTGGGCTCCGGCCCAACAAAGGAGTGATCAAGGAAGGCAACAGGTGGAGAGACCATTACAAATGTCCGAACCCCCACGTATTTTTCAATGCCCATGGCATTGACCCAAGCGCCGAACGAGTATCCTGCAAGGTGGAGGTCGGATATGCCAAGCTCCTCCCTCAAAAATTGGATGGCAGCCTCCACGTCCCCTTGCTCTCCCTCTCCCCCTTCATGCCTCCCTTCACTCTCACCCACACCCCTGAAATTGAACCTAAGGGTAGTGTGGCCAGCATCTTGATAGGCTTTTACCATGGCTTCCACCACATTGTTATACATGTTGCCGCCATAAAGGGGATGAGGATGCGTCACAATTGATCCTAACTCACCCCCTTCATAGAGCATCCCTTCCAGTCTGTAATCTTCACTGCGGAAGAAAACCTTTCTCTCCTTCATGCCCTCCCCTCTTGCCTCCTATCTGACCATGGGCTTTTCCAGCATTTTGAACAATCTTTCCATATCTTTCTTCAACTTTTCAGGAACCGTGCTCAACCGCTCTTTTGGAACAAGCACGAAATCGCCTAAAGCCCTTGCTAGAATCTTGTGAGAGTTTCCGATGATCTCGGCCTTTGCCTTGACTTCCTTCTCGTCAGATCGAACAATTGTCCCCCGCACTACCAGTGGCTTTCCCAGGGGTACCGGCCTGATGTATTTCACCTCCATTTTTCTGGTCACAAAAAAAACTCTGAGGAAATATATGATTGTCCAAGACATGACCTCATCAAGGAGTGTGGAAATTATTCCTCCGTGGGCCATGTTCTCCCAACCTGCATGATATTTTCCCAGTGTCACATCAGAACATACATACCTTCCTTGACGGTAAAAGGAGAGCCTAAGGCCAATCGGGTTTGCGGTTCCACAGGCAAAACAATTGTAGCCTTCTATCTTGGCTAGGGGAATTTTATCCTCTGAAATGTCCTCCATGCTTCTCCTATTCTTCCTTTTGGTTGCCACACAGAATGGTAAACCAGGTCATTTGGTGATCCCATTCCTTGTAAATCCTCATCCCCAGAAATCCCAGCCTGGCTCTTACCTCCTTCCATTGTGAGCGCATGAGACCTGATAGGACTATCCACGGCCTGGTGTAGAATTCCTCTCTTTCAAGCAATGTCTTTACCACATCATAATGTATATTTGCCAATGCAAGGGCTGCCCCTTCATACATATGCTCCAGGGCATCACCCTCCACAACATCCACGGTGTCCTCAACTGAGTTAAGTATCACATTTCTTTTTGCGGTTTTCACACAAAGGGGATTGAGGTCAACGGCCAGAACCTTTTTTGCCCCTCTCAGGGCCGCCGCTATCGCCAGAACCCCGCTGCCAGTGCCAAGGTCTATCACGGTATCTAGCTGAGTCCTCTGGAAAAGCCAATCCAGGGCCTTCAAGCAATCTCTAGTGGTGGGATGGAGGCCGCTTCCGAATACCACGCCTGGATCAAGAACAACCTTGATTCTGCCTCCTCTTATCTCGCCCTTGTGCCACGAAGGGACAATTAAGAATTGTCCTACCTCCATGGGCTCCATCTCCCCCCCTTGCCAATCCTCATAAGTGAACTCATAATCTTCCAGGAGCCTAAGGGAGGGTGAGTTTGTTATTAACTCATCGACAGCCTCTTTCGAGGGCTCGGTGAAAAATAAAAAAGAGTAATTGTCCTCCACCCAATTGCCTAAAAAGTGGCGGCCCAGGCCTTGTTCTTCTTCGGAAGTCAGGATCCCTTCTATTTGGTAAATATAAAGTTTTCGATAAGGGGCTTGTGACATAACACACCATGGATTTTGGATTTTGGGCGCACATTAGGACATTTTAGGGTGGTTGACAACCCCTTCGCCC
>JAMOVZ010000292.1 GCA_027061865.1 Desulfobacterales bacterium | reverse complement strand
GATTACCTACAAGGAAGTGACTGGCAAGGGCAAGGGCGCCATCAATTTTTCAAGGGTGCCGGTCGAAAAGGCAAAGGATTATTCTTGTGAAGACGCCGACATTACACTGAGGCTGAAAAAGGTGCTGGAGGCAAGGCTGAAAGAGGAGGGCAATGAGGCCCTGTTTTACGAACTTGAGATGCGGCTTCTTCCAGTATTAATGGACATGGAGCTTGCAGGGATCAAGATAGATATAGAGTTTTTCAAGAAGATGTCAGCCGAGTTGGGCAACCGGCTCTCTGAGCTTGAAAAAGAGATATACAAGGAGGCCGGCACAGAGTTTAACATAAACTCGCCCCAGCAGTTGGGATGGGTGCTTTTTGAGAAGCTGAACCTTCCAGTCCAGCGAAAGACCCGAAAAACCAAGAGGTATTCCACTGACTTAAGGACCCTGAAAAAGCTGGCTGCCTGTGGGAGCAAGGTCCCTCAACTGGTTTTGGAATATCGCTCCCTTGCCAAGATAAAATCCACTTATTTGGATGCCTTGGTAAAACTTGTGAATCCTGAAACCGGCAGGCTCCATACCTCATTCAATCAGACGGTTACTGCCACGGGGAGGCTCAGCAGTAGCAACCCGAATTTGCAAAACATTCCCATCAGGACTCGGGAAGGCAGGGAAATCCGAAAGGGGTTTGTGGCTGAAAAGGGATGTGTGTTTCTTTCTGCTGACTACAACCAGATAGAGCTTCGGGTATTTGCGCACTATTCCGGAGACAAGAAATTGATAGAGGCCTTTGAGCGCGGGGAAGATATCCACAGGCGGACGGCAGCTGAAATCATGGGGGTAGAACCGGAGGAGGTGACCCCTGAGATGAGGCGCGTGGCAAAGGCCATCAACTTTGGAATAATTTATGGTATGGGACCTCAAAAGTTAGCAGAGGAGCTGGAAATTGATCTTTCAACAGCCAAGTCTTATATTAACAAGTACTTTGAACGTTATCAGGGGGTTAAGCAATACAGGGAAAGAATGATCCAGATGGCGAGAGAAAAGGGCTACGTAACCACCCTTTTTAATAGGAAGCGTTATTTGCCTGAAATAAATCACTCAAAGCATGTGATAAGGGCTGAGGCAGAACGGATGGCCATAAATACGCCGATCCAGGGCACTGCTGCTGATCTCATAAAAAAGGCGATGATAAACATTCACGACAGACTCAAACGAGAAAGGCTCAAGGCCAAGATGCTGTTGCAAGTGCATGACGAACTCCTTTTTGAGGTTCCAAAAAAGGAGCTGGAGGTGTTAAAGCCTCTTGTAAAGGAAGAAATGGAGGGCGTTTATCCCCTTCGTGTCCCTTTGAAGGTGGATATGGGAGTTGGGGCAAACTGGGAGGAAGCCCACTGACATGAAGCGAGGATCAAGCCACATATTCGGTCCTGTCCCTTCGAGAAGGCTGGGGCTCTCTCTGGGTATAGACTTAATTCCCCACAAGACCTGTTCTTATGACTGTATCTATTGTCAAGTTGGCAGGACCACAGACAAGCGGATTCATCCTGAGCGCTTCTATTCCATTGATAGGATTATTTCCGAGGCAAGGGAAATGATCCCGGCCTCAAGGGCTCAATCCATTACCCTGGCAGGGTCTGGAGAGCCCACTCTTTCAAGAGATTTGGAAAGGGTCCTGCGGGCCATAAAGGGGATGACCGATATCCCTGTTGCGCTTCTTACAAACGGCTCCCTCTTTTGGATAAAGCAGGTAAGGGAAGCATCCCTTTTATCTGACATCATCCTCCCCACCCTTTCTGCAGGGAGGGAAGAGACATTCAGGCGCCTTCATAGGCCCCATCCCGAAATCACCCTCAAAAGGGTCATAAGGGGATTGGAGCGGCTTAGGGAGGCATATGATGGTAAGATGTTTTTGGAACTCATGCTTTTAAGGGGAGTCAATGATAGCGAACGGGAGATAGAGGCCTTGGGGAAGAAGATCGAAAGGTTGTCTCCTGATAAAATTCAGGTAAACACCGTGGTGCGCCCCCCTTCAGAGCCGGCAGCAGGTGCCGTGAGCCCTCAACGCCTTGAAGAAATAAGGAGTTTCTTAGGGCCGCGGGCTGAAATTATTGTGGCAACTCCCACAAACAATGCCACTGCTGAGTCCTCCACAAGGGCCGCCCTGGTGGAGATGATCAGGCGAAGGCCTCTAAGTGCCCAA
>JAMOVZ010000291.1 GCA_027061865.1 Desulfobacterales bacterium | reverse complement strand
AGTATATGTCGTGGTTGCTGTGACCATCATCAAGGCTGGTGATGATGTTGCCTGCCATATCTATCAAGAAAACACAGTGGACACCCATGTCGATGAGATTGCTTTTCAGCACCTCGTCAATGGTGTCCAATTGGGCCTGATCAAGGGAGTAACTCAATTGCTCACCTCCAGGGTTGCGTGGATTTCAAACTAAAATTCCTATGCTACCTGTAGTATTTTTCCAACAGGGCTTGGAGACTTTTCTATACAAGCATTTCGTCGTTTTCTCTGTCGGACTTAAATCATTTAACCGCCCATTTTGAGACCTAAGACATTTTCTTCCCTCAGGGTCTATATCTAAGCTGCACCTGTGAGGTTGACTGAAAAGAGACTCGTGTGTAAAAATATGTGAAAATGGAAGCGGATCTTTACCATTTGATGGGTCTGGCATTACAGGAAGCGCGCAAGGCCAGGGAATCAGGGGAAGTACCTGTTGGCGCTGTGGTGGCTGACAGCAAAGGCCAGATCCTCGGCTCTGCCCACAATCAGCCAATAGGCCTGAATGACCCCACTGCGCACGCAGAGATCCTTGCCTTGAGAAGGGCGGGGAAAAGGACAGGAAATTACCGCCTGGCGGGCACCTTGTTGGTAGTTACCATTGAACCGTGTGTCATGTGTATGGGGGCCGCAATTCATGCAAGGGTGGGCATGGTGATATATGGCGCCCCGGATACAAAAGCAGGAGCAGCGCATTCCCTGTATCAGATAGGCTCTGATGGCCTTTTGAATCATCGAATGGAGGTTATCAGCGGCATCCGCGGGGATGAGTGCCGTTCTTTGATACAAGATTTTTTTAAGAAAAAGAGGCAAAAGGCGTTATAATTAAATTATTGGTGGAGAGGTACCGAAGTGGTCGTAACGGGGTCGACTCGAAATCGACTTGTCCCGTGAGTAACGGGGCACGTGGGTTCGAATCCCACCCTCTCCGCCACATTGACAATATCATCCTTTTGCCTATTATATATAGGGAGCAGCGGAGAGATGTCCGAGCTGGCCGAAGGAGCGCGATTGGAAATCGCGTGTACCACTAAAAGTGGTACCGAGGGTTCGAATCCCTCTCTCTCCGCCATTCTTTTGCCCCATCGCCTCTCTTGTCCCTGACCTTATTGCCACCCAAGCAAAAAAGTCATGGGAAAGGAGCCGGTTACGTGCGACTCCTTTTTTTGTTTCTTTGGCTGGGATCTAAAGCTATATTTAGGTCCTGAAAATCCATCTCCAAGGGGGACTGGCCGCGGAGAAAAATCCAGTTTTGCCTCGGGCCAAATATAAGCAGGGCTTTCAATGAGTTATCAGGTATTGGCAAGAAAGTGGCGGCCCCAAACCTTCCAGGAGGTAGTGGGCCAAGAGCACATAACCCGCACCCTGGAAAATGCCGTCCGCAGCGGCAGGCTCGCCCATGCCTACCTGTTTGGAGGGCCTAGGGGGGTGGGAAAGACCTCAGTGGCAAGGATCCTAGCAAAGGCCCTAAATTGCCAGGGGAACCCTGACCAAAGGCCATGCAATAAATGCCGCTCATGTGTTGAAATCACCCAGGGCTCTTCCGTGGATGTCCAGGAAATTGATGGGGCCTCCAACAGGGGGATCGATGAGATAAGGGAGCTCAGGGACAATATCGGCTACATGCCATCCTCAGGTAACTACCGCATTTATATAATTGATGAGGTCCACATGCTTACCCTTCCTGCATTCAATGCGCTTCTGAAAACCCTGGAAGAACCCCCCAGCCATGTAAAGTTTATTTTTGCAACCACAGAAGCCCACAAGGTCCCTGTTACTATCCTTTCCAGGTGCCAAAGGTTTGACTTCAGGCGGATTCGGCTCTCTGGCATAGTCGGTCAGCTCCGGAGAATCTGCCTTGCCGAGGATATAGAGATCTCAGATGAAGGCCTGAACCTAATCGCCCGTCAGGCAGAAGGGAGCATGAGGGATGCCGAAAGCCTCTTGGACCAAGTGGTCTCCTCCCTTGGAAATCAAATCCAAACCCAAGATATCGCCAAGGTCCTGGGGATCATTGATCGGGAGCTTGCCTTTCAAATGGCGAAGGCCACTTTGGAGGGCGACCAGGTCCAATGCCTCCAACTGGTGGAGGAACTCTATAGCAAGGGCCACGATGCAAAGGCCTTCTACCGTTCACTCATGAATCAATTCAG
>JAMOVZ010000290.1 GCA_027061865.1 Desulfobacterales bacterium | reverse complement strand
CGCCCATGTTCACACTCATTGACGGCATATTCACCAATGAACGGGGCCCAAGCTTTGACGGCAAGCTGAGGCGCTCAGACATCCTTGTTGGATCTTCAGACCTGATTTCAGCGGACAAGGTAGGAGCAAGGCTCCTGGGTTACGAGCCCAGAGATGTGCCCCATCTTGCCCATGCGTGTAATCGTTACGGAAGATCACTTGACCTTGACGGCCTGGAAATCATGGGCGAGAGCCTGGATCAGCTTTCCCGGCCTCATCAATACTCCTTTCCCTACAACAAATCCAACACCCTTCCCTTGCCCATGGAGCGCATGGGCATCAAAGGCCTTTCCTACCGGAAATATGACTCCACCCTTTGCACTTATTGCTCAGGGCTCAACGGTGTGGTGCTTTATGCCATATCCAAGGCCTGGAGGGGTGAGCCTTGGGACGAGGTCGAAATCCTAACGGGAAAGGCCATGAAACCAACCCCAGGGATGAAAAAGACCATCCTCCTCGGAAAATGCATGTACCTTGCCAACAAAGATGATCCAAACATAGAGGAGGTGATACCAGTAAAGGGTTGCCCCCCGAAACCTGAAGATGTGGTAAGTGCGTTGCACAAGGCTGGGATTATGGTGGACCCGGACATCCTTGAGCAGATGGAGGCAGCCCCGGGCGCCTTTATGCCTAAATACCAAGGAAAGCCGCAATACGACGAAAGCCTTTTCAGGGTCCGATAGGCGTCGCTCGATGGCTCATCTTACCTATACACCGATTCCAGTAATGCGCTATCAAACGGAGGAGCGCCGCCCATGAAGCCAAAGGTTTTTGTTACACGAAGGCTTCCGGATGAGGTAATGAACTTTCTAGAAGATCACTTCAGCCTTGATTTAAACCCACATGACAAAGTGCTTACGAGGGAAGAGCTCCTAAGGAGCGTAAAAGGGATAGATGGGCTCCTTTGCCTCCTTACAGACAAAATAGACGCCCGGGTGATGGATGCTGCGGGAGGCAATCTCAAGATAATTGCCAACTATGCAGTGGGATATAACAATATAGACGTTGATGCAGCAACTGCCCGTGGCATAGTGGTTACAAATACTCCTGGGGTGCTTACAGATACCACCGCAGACCTGACAATGGCCTTGATGCTTGCCACTGCGCGCAGGATCGTTGAGGCGGACCGTTTCGTCCGCCAAGGCAAGTTCAAGGGATGGGCCCCTTTGCTCTTTTTAGGAGCCGATATGCACAATAAAACCCTTGGGATCGTGGGATTTGGAAGAACCGGCTATGCAGTGGCTAAGCGAGCGGTTGGCTTTGATATGCAGATCCTTTATTACAGCCGGCACAAAGCCTCCCCTGAAAAGGAGAGCACAGTAAAAGCCACCTTTGTTGACTTGGAAACCCTGCTCAGGGAGGCTCACTTTGTCTCGATCCATGTCCCTCTCACCCCTGAGACCCGATATCTTATCGGCGAAAAAGAACTGAGACTCATGCGGCCTGATGCCTTCTTGATCAACACCTCCAGGGGGGAAGTGGTTGATGAATCAGCGCTTGCCGATGCCCTCAAAAAGGGGAGGATCAAAGGGGCCGGGCTGGATGTCTTTGAAAGGGAGCCGGAGGTTCACCCTGACCTTTTAGAACTCGGTAATGTGGTGCTCCTTCCCCACATAGGCAGTGCCAGTATTGAAACGCGTACAAAGATGGGGATAGTTGCGGCAAACAATCTGCTCGAAAAATTAATAAAAGGACAAAAGGCCCCGAATACAGTAAATCCTGAAGTCTATACAATAGCAAACTGATCGTCTCAATTCCTCATTTTTGCCCCTTTACTTAATTAATTTCTTCTGAGAGGGTTCCCTTTTTAAGCTATTTAATCACAATCTAAATAGATTTACCCCTTGACACAAGCCCCTGGTTAGTGTTCTATTTGCATTTACTTTTAGTAAACAAAATTAATCCTTGAGAAATAGGCATTGTCATCCATGTCCACCACCAAAGATGACCTGGCAAGAAAGATAGGGAAAAAAGTCAGGGAACTCAGGAAAAGGTCCGGCTGGACCCAGAGAAGACTAGCGGAGGCCACAGAGCTCTCGCCCGGGCTTCTTTCAAGGATTGAGAACGGCCTCACTATGCCTTCCATCCCCACTTTGCAACTGGTTGCAAACACCCTTAAGACCCAAATCGGATACTTTTTTCAGGAAGATGAAGG
>JAMOVZ010000289.1 GCA_027061865.1 Desulfobacterales bacterium | reverse complement strand
GGATGTTGGAATGAAAAAACCGCTGCTTTTAAATTTATTTAAAGACCTCACTTCCCAAGGAGGCCAATTATCTTCCAGGAAAACTCCTGGTAATGTAGGCAAGGGCCTTTTTGCTGCCTTTTTGAAGACAAGCCAAAAAAAGTTATTTCAGCCTCAAGGGTTTGTTCCTGATTCGAGTCGCAAAAGGGAAGAAATAAGGGAGAAGGGGATTCTGCACCTCTTGGAAGAGATTTCAAGGCTTTTGGGGGAGGTAAAGGTGAGCCCCCAGATGGCCTCAAGGCTGATGGAGGTATTGGGCGGGCAACAGGTAGACAAAGATAGCATGGCAGAATTGATAACCAAGGCCTCTGACAAAGAGGGCAAGGTGGGTTTGGTCAGGCTCTTGAGGCAAGCCGTTGAAGCGGGGCTGATCTCAAAAAGCCAAGTTCCAGAGAACACGGTTCCCCTCCCGCAAGTTCCAATCCTAGCCAAGCTGTTGCTGGATTCAGGGTTCAGGGTGGAGGATGTAAAAGGAATCATTGAGGCATCCAAGGCAGAAGGCGGGGCGAAGACCTCCCAGGTGTATTATCACTTGGAGAAAATCGCCCCTGGATTACCTATAGAAAAATTAATGGAATTGCTTGTCCGGGAGGGTATAGCTCCCAAAAAAGGCGGACTGCGCTCCATCATGAGCGATCCACAAATCAAGGAGCTTATTGAAACCGCGGTAAGTAGGGGTGAGCCAGGGCATGCGGTCAAATTGAAACTGGCCACTGCCCTTAGAGAGAAGGGCCTGGGCCCCAGCGAGGTGAAAAAAATTCTTGAAAGGCTCACCGTTGAGGAATTGAAAAGCCGCGCCACCAATCCTAAGGACCCTAATAAATCAGAGAAAAAAGTTTTGGATGATCTGCGAAAAGAGATTGCAGCCAATAATTCTTATAAGGCGGACAAGGGCCAGCAGGTCGGGTTCAGGGCCGCCATACACAAGGTAAATGCAAAGCTGGAAACTCTCAATGACCCGAAGAATGGTGTCAAGAATAAGGCATTTCAAGGGATAAAATCTCAGTTGCCCGAATCAACAGGATTGGAATTGGAAAAGGTCGAGGAGATAAAACCAAAGGGCCAGGAGATAG
Organism: Desulfobacterales bacterium; assembly: GCA_027061865.1. Taxonomy (GTDB): domain Bacteria; phylum Desulfobacterota; class DSM-4660; order Desulfatiglandales; family Desulfatiglandaceae; genus JALVMN01. The sequence continues at coordinate 7,538 of JAMOVZ010000289.1, read as the reverse complement.
CCCTCAGCCCCCTTTGGACAAAGGCAGAGGCCGTATCTCCCCCTGCTATTCCATCTTCTCTCATGCAGTCAAACAGGGCTATAGAGCTTCAGGAGACCATATCCAAGGTAACCGAGTTCATGAAGCTTATGGTGAGGCGTGGAGAGCAGGAGGCGGTTATCCGGCTTTCACCGCCGGACCTGGGGGAGCTTGACCTCCAGGTGGTGATGCGGGATGGGCACCTACAGGCACGAATGAGTACTGAAGCGGCTTGGGTCAAGGAGATCCTTGAGAATAATATTGTCCAATTGAGGCACCAATTGGAAGAGATGGGCTTTGTGGTTGCAAAGTTGGAGGTAAAAGTGGGGTGGACCAATAGGGAGCAAAGGGGCGGAAACGGCTCCATGTGGAGTAGATCCAGGAAAAACGGAAAAGGGAGCCACCCGTCAGTCTCCTCCCCTGAGCCTGCCAACTTAAGCGGCGATGCTTTGGTCCATGTAGTGGCTTAGATGGAGGAGGAATATGCTGGGAGCCATAAACGAGATAAACAATATGACCTCAACGCAGAACACCACCAGGGAGACGCTGGGAAGGGACGATTTCCTCAAGATCTTTCTTGCCCAGCTCAAGTATCAAGATCCCCTTAACCCTATGGAGGGCACGGAGTTTACCGCGCAGCTCGCCCAGTTCAGCAGCCTTGAGCAGTTGTTCAATGTAAACGAACACCTGGAAGCCATGAGCCTGGCAGAGGCCGAGGCCAAGAAGTTTCAGGCCCTCTCTCTTATAGGGAAAGAGGTCTTGGCAAGTGGGGCAAGTGTCTCGCTGGGCCGGGCTGGAGAGGCAAGCGGGGGTTTTAGCATAGGTGAGGAGGCCCGCTGTGTGGTCCAGATTCTCAACCCGGATGGGATCGAGGTAAGGCGCCTGGACCTTGGAGTGTTGGAGCCTGGCGAGCACCAGTTTGACTGGGATGGTATGGATGAAAATGGCAATAGGATGCCTGCGGGGGCTTATAATTTCCGGGTGCTTGCAACCGATGCCAACGGAGGCGTCGTGAATGTGGATACCATGATAACGGGCCTGGTGGACAAGGTGAGTCTGCAGGCCGAAACCCCCGTTCTTTACCTGGGAGAGATGGCAGTGGGTTTAAACCAGGTATTGGATATCAGGATGCCTAGTTTAGATACAGGACAGGATGAAGGGATCACTCATGAGGGTGAATTCTAGGCAGGCCCTTCTGAAAAGCAAAGGAAAGGTAAAAAAACAAAAGGGAGGTATGGAAAAATGGCACTATCTAGCGCACTGTTTTCAGCCATCAGCGGGCTCAGCACCCTGGGCAATGCCATGCAGGTAATTGGCGATAACATTGCAAATGTAAACACCATAGGGTTCAAGGCCAGCTCTTTCACATTTCAGGACCTCTTGAGCCAATCAGTGTCCACCAGGTCAGGCACCGCCCAGGTGGGCCGCGGTGTTGCCTTGGGAGACATATACGCCACATTTGAGCAGGGCTCTTTTGAATCAACGGGTAACACCACAGACCTGGCCATAGGTGGAGACGGCTTTTTTGTAATGAGAGAGTCCGGCACCCAGAATCTCTTCTATACAAGAGCTGGTAATTTCCGCTTTGACAAGGATGGATATTTGACAAACCCTGAAGGCTATGTGGTCCAGGGCTGGCGGCTTGATGAAAACGGCCAGGATATCGGCTCTGTCACTGACATAGTGCTTGATTCCTTTACAAGCCCCCCTCAGGCAAGCACGCAGATAACTGTGATCACCAACCTCTCTTCCAGGGCCACTAGTAATAGTAATGACCTTTCTGCGGCTTGGGATGGGGATGATTCAGACGGGGATGGTTCCTTTATATCAGATGATGCCTATGAGTATCAAAGCACCGTAAAGGTCTATGACTCCCTGGGCTCCACCCACGATATCACAGTTTATTATGATCCAGACCACACCACACCCAACCAGTGGGAATACATAATTGTATGCAATCCGTCTGAGGACAACAGGTCTGGGGCAACAGGTGATGATTTAGGGCTGCTTGCAAGGGGCACGATCACCTTTAACTCCAGCTCAGGGACCATTGAAGATATGGATATGGAACTCAATGACGGGCAAGGCAACTGGTCGGGCGCATCTATCAGCTCAAACGGTTATTACTATTTCACTCCGACTTTTATCTCAGGGACGCCTATGAATGTGGAGTTCAATATCGGAACGCGGGATGCCAATGCCGGCGTGGGAACCGCTGCCTGGGCAAATGATTCGCTGACCACCACCCAGTATGCCACGGCATCCACCACCACATTCCAGTCGGCAAACGGATATGGGGCTGGCGACCTCCAAGGAGTGGACGTGGATGTGGACGGAGTGCTCACTGGCATCTATTCCAACGGCCAGCTTATACCCCTCTTTCGGGTGGCTCTTGCAAAGTTTCAAAATGTGCAGGGCTTGAGGAAAGAGGGAGGAAACCTCTACAGACAGACAAGGGAAAGTGGTGATGCCATCACCAACCGCCCTGGCACCAATGGCCTTGGAAGTGTGGCTCCGAATTCACTTGAGCAATCCAACGTGGACATTGCAAATGAGTTCGTAAGGATGATCACGACTCAGCGCGGATTTCAGGCCAATTCCAAGATCATTACAGTAACGGACCAGATGCTGGCAGAACTCATAAACCTGAAACGCTAACCTGATCTCCCCTGATGCCCCCTTTCCAAAAACGGGCTTCCTATTCAGGCCCTTTCTTGAAAGGGGGCAGGGAGATTGGTATATTGAACCCCTGAAGGAACCGCAAGGAACTCATTCAAAGGTGAAAGCCCCGCTTTTGTGTCAGGAAAGGCGGCTTGTTATCCGCCCAGTTCAGTCAATATATTGACAATTGGGTAGACCCTCCCCAAAACCAACCATTACGGCCCTGCCCCAGGTCTGTATCGAAACGCATAATTTATTGAAATAATTAGTAGTTTTTATGATTTAAGCCAGGGGGCTGCCCCTTAAGGCCACTCTGGCACAATGGTTGCTTATTTGCTCTTTGAACGGCCGAAGGTGGTCAAAGGGGGAAAGTTTTTATGGATATAGCAACCCTGGTGGGAATCATTCTATCTTTTGCCCTGGTGCTTTCAGCCATACTAATGGGTGGGAGCCTGGGTATCTTCATCAACATTCCTTCCATGATGATCGTTGTTGGAGGAACTATTGGTGCCACCATGATCAACTATCCCCTCCCCGATATCCTAAAGGTTGTAAATGTAGTGAAAAACGCCTTTTTCATGAAGAAAGTGACCCCCAATGAACTTATTGCCAAGTTTGTTGAGCTGGCAGGCATTGCCAGGCGTGAAGGGATCCTTGCACTGGAGGCCAAGATCGGTGAAATGGACGATGAGTTCATGAAAAAGGGGATGCAGTTATCAGTAGATGGCCTGGAGCCTGCGGCCATAAAGGAGATCTTGGAAACTGAGATCGAAGCGATCCAGGACCGTCACAAACTGGGCGCAGAGATCTTTACCACATTTGGCACCTTCGCCCCAGCACTGGGGATGATCGGCACCCTGATAGGGCTTGTCCAGATGCTCCAGACCATGAGTGACCCGAGCACCATTGGGCCAGCCATGGCAGTGGCCCTCCTTACCACCTTTTATGGGGCAGTAATGGCGAATATCCTTTTCTTGCCCATTGCAGGCAAACTCAAGAACCGAAGCAATGAAGAAGTCATGCTGAAAGAGTTAATGATGGAGGGGATCATATCCATTGCCAAGGGGGAAAATCCAAGGGTGATTGAGCAGAAATTGAATGCCTATCTGCCACCCCAACTAAGGGAAAGCTCTTTCAACCAATAGGAAGACTATAGAAGCATAGGGAGAAAAAAGCCATGGCTGAGGAAGAAAAAAAGGCGACAGAAGCCCAAGAAGAATCCCCTAAAAAGGGACTTCCCATGAAGTTGATCGTTATCATTGTGGCCGTATTATTACTGGGCGGAGGAGGGGGTGCTGCCTGGAAGATGGGGATGTTAGATAAGTTGCTGGGCAAAGAAAAAAAAGAGGCCGTTGCTGAAAAGAAGAAAGAGGAAAAGCCTGACATCGGCCCCATATATCCCATGAATATCTTCATAGTGAATCTCATGGAGCCAATGGGAAAGAGATACTTAAAGGTGAAAGTGGAGCTGGAGCTGGATTCCGAAAAGCTGATCCCTGAGGTGGAAAAGCGGTTACCCCAGTTGAGGGATGCCATCCTCACCATGCTGAGCAGCAAGACATATGAAGACATTAGTGACCTTTCAGGCAAATACCAGCTCAGGGCGGAAATAATCGCCATGTTAAACAGATTCTTGAAAACCGGAAAGATTAATAACGTCTATTTTACGGAATTTGTTGTTCAGTAAAAAAACGGGTGGGAGCGAGTGAACCAGATACTATCCCAAGACGAGGTTGATGCCTTATTAAAGGGGCTGGACAAGGGTGAGATCGACACCGAGCAAGAGGCTCCTGAAGAAGAAACCGAATATCCTAAATATGACTGGACCTCTCAGGGCAAGAACCTCAAGGCCAGCATGCCGCTGTTAAACGTGGTCCATGGCCGCTTCGCTGAAAGGCTGCGCCACAGTCTTTCAAACTCCCTCAGAAAAGTCATTGACATAGATATGGGTGGACTTGAACTGATCAAGGTTGAGGAATTCCAAAGGGCCTTACCCATTCCCACAAGCCTCCACCTCTTCAAGCTGGAGCCTTTAAAGGGAATGGGCATGCTGGTTATTGAAACCCGCCTGGTCTTCTCACTAATTGAGGCCTATCTGGGTGGTACAGGGACGGGATCGGCCAAGGTGGAGGGCAGAGAATTTACGCCCATCGAAAACAGGATCATAAAAAAGGTGGTGGACATGGCCCTTGGTGACCTGCAGTATGCGTGGTCTGAGATATATCCACTCAAGCTCTATTTCGTTCGCTCGGAAACGAATCCCCTGGGGCTCAATATCGCCCCCCCCTCCGATTACTTATTGACCGTAAAGGCGGAGGTGGAGCTGAAGAAGCCAGCAGGCTATTTCACCATCTGTCTCCCATACTCTTCTATCCAGCCCATAAGGGATAGGCTTGCCGGCCACTATATGGAGGAAGAGGAGGTGGATAAGAATTGGGTGGAACTCTTGGAGAGGCGTATCTCAGATGCCCCTGTTGAAATCAGCGTTGAATTAGGCCGTGCCCAATTGGCAGTCAGAGACTTCCTCAACATGAAAGAGGGCGACATCCTGGTGCTTGAAAAGGAATTAAACAGCAAGCTGATCGCTAAAGTGGAAGGGATACCCAAGTTTCTGTGCATGCCGGGGAAGCACGGTAACAAGGCGGTCTTCAAGGTGGAAGAGCTGATTGACAACGATCAATCCATAGAGGGATGAGGTGTATCAATGGGTGAGGAAAAGGAAAAGGTGGAAGAAAAAGAGGCTTCTGAAGTCCAGCCGGATGAGGCTGATGAAATGGATCTGAAGGAGATGGAGGAAAGCGTTGCTGAGTCAGAGTCGCAGAGCTTGGACTTTCTTCTGGATGTGCCTCTCGAGATTAGCGTGGAGCTTGGGCGCACTAAGTTACAGATAGGAGAGCTGTTGAAATTGGGCCAGGGATCGGTGGTGGAGCTCGAAAAGCTTACCAGTGAACCCGTGGACATATACGTAAACCATAAATTAATGGGCCACGGCGAGGTGGTGGTGGTAAACGAAAAGTTTGGCGTAAGACTCACCAACATCGTAAGCCCTGGAGAGCGGGTAAAAAACCTTGCTTAACACAACCCGACATATCCATAAATTGGCCAAGGCCCCTATTTTTTTGATCGCCTTGGCCCTTTCTGCCTGCTCGGTGGCCTGGGCACAAGAGCCTTCCCCTGATCCTTTTTCAGACATGGGGGTTGCCACCTTCAAGATGCTTGGCTCCCTGGCTCTGGTCATCGGCCTTATTCTGCTGATCACATACGGGATAAGGCGTTTGAGGTTTGGTGCTTCATCCTTTCAGGGAGTTCAAAGGATGAGGGTGCTGGGCACCTTGACCCTCGCCCCCAAGAGATCCATTGCCTTGGTTGAGGTCTGCGGAGAGCTCTTGCTTTTGGGGGTGGGCACGGACAATGTAAGGCTTCTCTCAAAGATTGAGGGAGTTGGCCGGGCAGGGCTAGAGGAGCAGGGGAAGGAGAGCAACGGAGGCGACTTTCTCAGCATTTTGAAGGGGAAAAAAGGGGGCTTCAAGGGTGGTGAGGAAAGTGGGTAGATGCGGAAAGGCTTGGGGAGAGAAACGCCCAATTCTGATTATTGCCTTTTTGTTCATTGCCTGTGTGGTGGCAGGGGCTTCAGTGGGGTACGCGCAAGACCTTCCCATGATTCCTTCAATCACCTTGGGAATGAAGGAGGCCGAAAGGCCTCAGCAGGTCTCGGTGGTGCTTCAGATCCTGTTTCTAATGACGGTCCTTTCCCTCGCTCCCGCCATTGTGGTGATGATGACATCCTTTACCCGGCTTGTCGTAGTCTTCTCTTTGATCCGCCATGCCCTTGGCACACAACAAATGCCGCCTAATCAGGTCTTGATTGGTCTCGCATTGCTCCTCACATTTTTCCTCATGGCACCTGTCTATAGCAGAGTGCACAAGGAAGCGATCCAGCCATTCATGGCAGAGGAGATCTCACAAGGCGAGGCCATAAAGAAGGCCCTCGGACCTGTAAGGGAGTTCATGTTCAAGCAAACCAGAAAAAAAGACCTCGCTTTATTCTTGAACATCTCCAAGACAGAAAAGCCCAAGAGCATGGAAGATGTCCCTACCATTGTGCTCATTCCTTCGTTTGTGATCAGCGAACTAAAGACGGCATTCCAGATAGGATTCCTCATCTATATACCTTTTCTGGTGATAGATATGGTGGTGGCCAGTGTGCTTCTTTCCATGGGCATGATGATGCTTCCACCCTTTATGGTTTCTCTGCCTTTTAAACTCATGCTGTTTGTTTTGGTGGATGGCTGGCACTTGTTGGTGGGTTCCATGATAAAGAGCTTTGCGTGAAAGGGGGTTGCATGAGTCCTGAATCAGTGGTGACATTGGCAAATGAAGCAGTGAAGATGGCATTACTCCTTTCCGCGCCACTGCTGGGTGTAGGGCTGGCCGTGGGCCTCACCATTGCGATTCTCCAGGCCACTACCCAGGTCCAGGAGATGACCTTGACATTTGTGCCCAAGATAGTGGCGGTGCTGCTCACCCTTATTGCCGTGGCCCCTTGGATGCTTTCAAAGCTCACAATCTTTACGAGTAGGATCATTACCAGCATTCCTGAGTTCATAAGATAGACATTTGGTTTTTGGTGGAAGAGTAAGATGCCTTTTCCTGTTGTGACAATAGAGCAGTTTCAGGTATTTTTCTGGATCCTATTGCGGGTGAGCATTGTCTTGTTTCTCCTCCCCCTGTTTGGTGCAAAGGGGCTGCCGACCATGTGGAAGGCCTCGCTTTCCATGGTCATGGCTGGAGTCCTTTCCCTGGCCCATCCTCTGCCGACGCCTCCCACTTCAGATCTGACCCGCTTTTTCCTTGCCGTG
>JAMOVZ010000288.1 GCA_027061865.1 Desulfobacterales bacterium | reverse complement strand
AGGCTCTATCTAGTGGATTTGCCCGGGTACGGATTCGCAAAGGTGCCGATCAGGGTAAAGAAATCGTGGCAAAAAATGGTGGAAACATATCTAAAAACACGGCCAAACTTAAAGGTAGTGGTGGTGATAATTGATATTAGAAGGGGGCCGGAAAGAGATGACCTGGCCCTCTTGGAGTGGTTGGTCCACTATGAAATCCCGGCGCTAGTGGTGCTCACAAAGGCAGACAAGCTGTCTCGCTCCCAGGCAAAGCTCAAGGCAAGAGAGGCATCCCACGCCATGAAGGATCTGTGCCGCCACGAGCCGATCCTATTTTCTGCAAAGACACGGGAGGGACGCGACCAGCTCTGGGAGGCCTTACACAATATTTGTCTTGAAAATCAGGTTCCCCCTCCTTCTTCAAGGCCGTAAAGCTTGATCTTCTTGTGGAGATTGCTCCTCTCTATTCCGATTGCCTCGGCGGTTTGGGAAATATTCCAATTGTATTCCCTTAGCTTTCGCTCAAGGAAGGCCTTTTCAAACTGCTTCTTAGCTTCTTTTAACGAGTTGCCCATCACCGTGGGGTCGAACTCTCCCCTTTGAGCGGAGTCCTGATTAAACGGGGGCGGGATGTCATTGGCGTCAATGGTATCATAGGGTGAGAGGATCATCATTCTCTCGACCATATTTTTTAGCTCTCTCACATTTCCGGGCCAATGGTAACGCTGGAGCACTTCCAAGGCCTCCGGGGTAAACCTTTTTGGTTCTACATTTGTTGCAAGAGAAAACTCCTTGGCGAACACCTCCACCAGCTCAGGTATATCTTCTTTCCGCTCCCTCAGAGGAGGCACCTTTAAGGGAATCACATTTACACGGTGATACAGGTCCTCCCTGAATGTGCCCTTCTTGATCTCTTCTTCCAGGTCTTTATTTGTGGCGGCAATCACCCGAACATCCACTTCAATGGTCTTGGTGCCTCCCACCCTTTCAAACTTCTGCTCCTGAAGGATCCTAAGGACCTTGGACTGGGCCTTGAGGCTCATGTCCCCGATCTCATCCAGGAATATGGTTCCCTTGTGGGCAAGATCGAACTTGCCTTTCCTCATTGTAGTGGCCCCGGTAAAGGCCCCCTTTTCATGGCCAAACAGCTCGCTCTCGATGAGGTCTTCTGGAATTGCAGCGCAATTGACCTCCACCATGGGTTTGTTATTCCTCAGGCTCAGCCGATGGATGGTGTGGGCCACCAACTCCTTTCCCGTGCCGTTCTCTCCCATGATCAAGACCCACGCGTCTGTGGGGGCCACCTTGGCTATCTGCTCTTTCAGCCTTACTATTACAGGACTATGGCCGGTGATGGTGTATTGCTTCTTCTGCTTTTCCTTGAGGAGTGTTACTTCCTGGGTCAGCCGGTAATAGTCCAAGGCATTATTTATGGAAAGGAGCAGCTTTTCCATGGACAATGGTTTTTCTATGAAATCATAAGCGCCTAGTTTAGTAGCCTTTACCGCCGTCTCGATGGTTCCATGGCCGGACATCATCACCACTTGGAGAGCGGGGTAACTTTCCTTTACCTTTACTAATGTTTCGATTCCATCCATATCCGGCATCCATATGTCCAAGAGGATGAGGTCAGGTATCACCTCCTGAATCTTCTTGAGTGCCTCCTGTCCGCTGAGGGCCTTTATGACCTCATAGCCCTCATCGCTGAGGATACCTTCCAAGGAATCCAGAATGCTTTGCTCATCATCCACAACTAGAATAGTGCCGCCCATTGCTATATCAACCCTCCTCTTGGATCATTTCAACCGCCATCTGGGCAACTCTCTTTGACGCCCCCCCTGGCCCCAGCTTGGCCTTGACCTCTCTGAGGCCCTCTAGCATCTTTTCTTTCTTTTCACCCTCTTCCAGCAAAGGCAAAAGCTCTCGGGCAATGCTTGTAGGCTCAACAGCATCTTGGATCAACTCAGGCACGACCCGTCTGCCTGCCACCAGATTCACCAGACTGATGCAGTTAACCTTAACAAGCTTCTTTCCAAGCCAAAAGGTCACTGGGGAGACCTTGTAGAGGACCGCCATAGGTACCCCCATAAGGGCAGCCTCCAGGGTAGCAGTTCCTGATGTGACAAGAGCCGCACTAGAGATGCCCAAGGCGCTGTAAATGCCGCCCCTCCATATCGATACCCTTATCCTGCTCCCGCTTATCATTGATCTTACAAGATCCCCTTGGATGCCGGGGGCAAGGGGGATGATACAGCCAAGGTCAGGATATTTCCCGGCAATCTTCTCTGTTGCCTCTATCATGGGAGGCAGTGTTGCCTCTACCTCCTGGAACCTGCTCCCAGGGACCAGGCAGATTATGGGAAAGGCGCCCCTCAACCCTGCCCCTTCCTTTATGCTTTCTAAGGCTTCTTCAGGTTCTACAGAAGGAGCGTTATCCAACAAGGGATGGCCCACATATAAGGCATCCACCCCTCTTTTCCTGAAAAACTCTTCTTCAAAAGGGAGAATTACCGCCATGCGATCCACTCTTTTTTTTATCTTCTTTATCCGCCCTTGCCTCCATGCCCACACCTGGGGAGCTATATAGTAAAATACTGGAACGCCAGCCTCTTTTGCAACCTTGGACACCTTCAGGTTAAATCCCGGATAGTCAATTGGCATGAAAAGGGTGGCATTCTGGGCAGTCAGCAGGTGTTTAAGCCTGAAATAAGCCCTGGATATGGCGGGAAACCGGGAAACAACCTCGGTGAGACCCACCACCGAGAGCTCTGAACAATCTGCCAGAAGCTCTACCCCTTCCCGAGACATGAGCGGGCCGCCAATGCCTGCAAACCTGAGATCTCCTCTAATCTCTTTCATGGCCCTCACCACCTTGGAGCCATGGAGATCTGCAGAGGCCTCGCCAGCCACCAGCACAACCAAGGGCCTGCGTCCAAGATCAGCAGATGGCTTGGAAATCCTTGCACCCCCTATTGATTTGATCAATTATGTTGTGGGCCACCCATAGGGCCTTCCTGGCATCCTCACCGCTCACCACTGGTGCCTTTCCATCTTTAACCGCCTTAACAAACGAGCGTACCTGATCTGCCAAAGGATCGCTCCCAGGGTATTCAAGTTTGGTGGTGTTCACCTGGGGCAGGCCTTCTGGGTCGTCTTTGTGGTTTTCCAGGCGGGTCACACCGATTTTTCTGTTGAGGCAGTCTACCGAGATATATGCGTCGGGTTGAAAAATCCGGATCTTTCTCAGGTTCTTGTTCGACACCCGGCTCGCAGTAAGGTTTGCAACCGTGCCGTTGGAAAATATGATCCTTACATTTGCAATATCGATTTTGCCAGTGATTACAGGCATTCCCACTGCGTGGAGTTCCTTTACTTCAGCCGATACAATGTGGGCCACAATATCTAGGTCGTGGATCATGAGGTCCAGCACCACATCCACGTCAGTGCCTCGCGTGGTAAAGAGGTTCAACCGGTGTGACTCTATAAAAATGGGCTGGGTAAGAAGGGTTTCCATCTTTCTCACTGCAGGGTTAAACCTTTCCACATGCCCAACTTGGAAAACCAATCCTTTCTCTCTGGCCACCTCAATAAGCTCATCAGCGTGGCCCAGGTCATAGGTAATGGGCTTTTCCATAAGAAGGTGGCATCCGGCAGCCAGGACATCGCGGCCCACCTGATAGTGGGATTCGGTGGGCACCGCCACGCTTACCGCATCCACCATATCCAGGACATCGTGAAAATCTGTGAAAGGCTCGGCATCATACTGCCTCGCCACCTCTTGGGCCCTGTCTGGCTTGATATCCACCGCCGCTACCAACTCCACTCCTGGAAGCGCATGATACTTCTGGGCGTGAAATTTGCCGAGCCTCCCCACTCCTATGACTCCCACCCTCAAAGGCCTCATCTGTCCATTCTCCACCTATTTTCTGCAATAAATCGTGATTCCATGCTCTTGGGCATATTCAACCATCCTGTCTCTATCAAACATCAATGTCTTCCCAGCCTCAACCGCCAGTACCGCAGCCCCAACCCGCGCCATGGTCTTAACGGTGTTAAGCCCCACTGAAGGGAGGTCGAACCTGAGGTCTTGGCCTGGCTTGCTCACCTTTACCACCACTGCCTTTTCTTTGGCTAGCCGCCCTCCCCTTAATATGGCCTCATCAGTGCCCTCGATGGCCTCCAGGGCCAAAACTGTCTTTCGCCTCACCACCACACACTGCCCTATATCTAGTCGCCCCAGTTCCTTTGCGATCCTCCAGCCAAATTCTATGTCCTCCTTTTCAGCCTTGCTTGGCCTCCGCTTAGTGAGACACCCTTGAGGGGCCATTATCTCCGGGAGATACCTGGTGGAATCAATTACACTAATCCCTTCTTTTTCGAGTTCATTGGCAAGGGCGCGAAGGATATCATCATCATGGAATATGGCAAGCCTTGTCATCACGGAAAGGGCGCGAAGGTCCGGCCTTACCCCTTCAAACATCCTCCTCTTTGTGATGGAGCCAGCAAATATAACTTCTTTAACATCCGAGTGTTTCAGGACTTTGATAAGTTTGCCCAACTTGCCCAGCTTTACCCAAGAAATGGAGTCTACCATTGCCGAGAGTGCTGGATCCGTTTCTCCCTCGTGGGCTACGGCCACCACCTTCAGCCCCCGCCTCTTGGCGGCCTCGGCAACCAGAAGGGGGAACTGTCCTCCTCCAGCAATGATACCTATAAGCTTCTCTTCCTGGGGCTTTTCAGGTGTCCCCTTAGTTTTTTTTGGGGAGAGTTTCTCTTTCATGAGATTTGGACGCTTT
>JAMOVZ010000287.1 GCA_027061865.1 Desulfobacterales bacterium | reverse complement strand
ATCCCGCGCTTGGTGCCGTTAAAGAAGTTGAGCAACATTTCTAGCTCTGGAAATGGGTCAATCTCTCTTTTTACTTGCTCGATACCTTCGCTAAACCGCCTATTCTCTCTCCATATAATCCTATAAGCCCTTTTTAATCCCTCAATGGCCTCCCGGGAAAAACCCCGCCGGCTGAGGCCCTTTCGGTTTACTCCATAAAGCCTGGCCCTGGGCCCGGCCGTTATCATGAACGGAGGCACATCGCGGTCTACACCTGATTTCCCCCCCACAAAGGCATAAGGGCCTATGCGCACGAACTGGTGTACAGCCACCAGCCCGCCCACCACTGCGCCATCGCCTATACTGATGTGGCCGCCAAGGGTTGCCACATTGGCCATGATCACTTCGTCACCAAGGATACAGTCATGGGCAATATGGGCATATGCCATTATATAATTCTGGCTGCCTATAACCGTCTTCCACTCCTCCTTTGTAGAGGCCCTATTGATGGTCACATATTCCCTGATAATATTATCGTCCCCGATTATGAGCTGGGTGTCCTCTCCCCTGTATCCTATATCCTGGGGAGGTGAGCCGATAGAGGAGAAATGATAAATCTTGTTCCTGGCCCCTATCCGCGTGGGGCCTTCTATTACCACGTGTGCGCCCACCTCTGTATCTTCTCCAATTCGGACCTTGTCCCCTATCACACTGTATGGCCCTATCTTGACACCCCTGGCCAGCTCCGCCTTAGGGCTCACGACCGCCGTAGGATGAATCTCCATGGAACTCGAACCTCTTCTCGTAACTAACTAATCACAAGTGGTCAGTATTAAGTGGCTGCTAACCGATGGTGGCGGTGAACTCCGCTTCAGCCACTAACTGATCTTCTACAAATGCCTTGCCCGCCATTTTCCAAACCCTTGATCCTGTCCTCAAGGCCTCCACTTCAAAACGCAATCGGTCACCAGGTACCACTGGGCGCCTGAATTTCACCTTGTCAATTGCCATGAAATAAATGTTGGGCATGTTCTCTGAATCCAGAGAACCTGGAATTGAAAGGCGGGCCAACACACCACCTACCTGCGCCATTGCCTCTATGATCAACACCCCTGGCATTACGGGATTTCCAGGGAAATGCCCTTGAAAAAAAGGCTCATTTATGGTGACACTCTTGAGTCCCACCACCCTTTTGCCTAACTCAAGTTCCAGCACCCTGTCCACAAAGAGGAAAGGGTACCTATGGGGCAGAATCTTGCATATTTGGTCATATTCTATCGGTAATTCCATAAGTTACCCACCCTTATTCATGTTGTCCTTCAAGGTTTGAAATCCTTTTTTCAAGCTCCTTTAGCTTTTTGTTCCAATCAGGCAGCCGCTGAATCAGGTGAGATGTCTTGAGCCACAGCCTATGGGGCATCGCGGGTGTGCCCGACACTACTTGGCCGGACATAACGGATTTGGCGACACCTGCCTGAGGCCCCACCATGACCCTGTCCCCAATATTTATATGGTCTGCCACGCCCACCTGCCCTGCCAGCACCACCTCTTTGCCTATCTTTACGCTCCCAGAGATACCCACCTGGGCTACAAGGATGCTATCCTCGCCGACGACCACGTTATGGGCCACCTGAACCAAATTGTCGATTTTTACTCCTCTTTTTATCCAAGTGAATCCAAGCGCTGCCCTGTCAATGCAGCAATTGGCGCCTATCTCCACATCGTCTTCAATCTTGACCGAGCCTATCTGGGGGATCTTGATAGACTTCGCCCCATCTCTAACATAACCAAACCCGTCCGCCCCCACAACCGTGCCTGCATGGATAACCACTCTGGCCCCAATACTGCATCCGTGCAAAATGCTTACGTTGGGATATAGGGTGCAATCCACCCCTATCTTGGTCTCCTCTCCCACAAAGACCCCGGGAAACAAGGTGCTATTAGCCCTAATCACAGCCCCCTTTCCCACATAAACAAACGGGAAAATAGAGACATCTTCGCCGAGCTCGGCCTCTTCATGAACAAAAGCCAACCGGCTTACCCCAGAAAACCGCTCCAAAGGGGGCTGATACAGGCCCACTACTTGGAGGTATGCCTTCCTGGGGTCTTCAACTATTATTTGGGTGCCATCAAATCCTGAAAGCCTCGAGGAAGTGATAATTGCCGAGGCTTTAGTGGTAGAGAGGAGCCCCTTGTACCTGGGGTCCAGGAAAAAAGAGAGCTCTCCCTCACCTGCCTCCTCAAGGGAACTGACCCTTGAGATCCTGCATTCTGGATCCCCCTCAACCTTCCCGTGAACCAGTTGGGCAATTTCTTGAACAGTGAATTCCAAACCCCTTCCTCCAGACCTACTTATTTATTGATTTTATCGTAGGCCTTTACCACCTCGTCGGTAATATCGATCTCGTCCTTATAGTAGATCAGACCCATTGTCCTCCTGTCCAGGATAATGGTAAAGCCCTTTTTCTTGCCTATTTCTTCCACCACCTTTTCAATTTCCTTGCCAACCGCCCGCCAAGCCTCTCTTTCAGCATCTTTCATCTCATGGGCGTATTCTTCATAAAGATATTTATAATAGCGCCTCTTCTTTTCCAATTCCTTCTTCTTGGTCTCTTTGGCATCCAGGCTAAGCATCATGCTCTGCTTCCTTAACTCATCCTCAAGACGCATGAGCTCCTGCTTTTCCTTGTCCAGCTTTTTTTGAAGCGCCTGAAGTTTCTGCCTCAATTTCTGTTTTATCTTCTGGAAGGCAACTGATTTTTCCTGAAAGGCCTGCATGTCAATGACCCCTATCTTGCAGCCTTTCTCTGCCAAGGCCATCCCACTGGAAAACCCAACAACTATCAGCGCAAAAATAAGTATAGCTAGCCTTTTCATTTTCTCCTCCGTTCTCTACTCTTTATAGGTTTTCAATAACCTTAGTATTTCCTTCAGGTTCCGTCATTTACCTTACACAGGCCCAGACAACAGATCCCGGATTAGAAGAGCCCGCCTATGGAAAACTCCCAGTTTCCTGAAGGATCCCCTGGGCCCCGGTTTAGCACTTTGCCGTATTCCAGCCGAAGCGGCCCCACGGGCGAGTACCACCTGATGCCAACGCCCACGGAGCGTTTGATTCCACTGAAAGTGTAACTTTCATCTTTTGTAAACACATTGCCTGCATCAAAAAACACCAGTCCCATCAGGCCAGCCTCGTGGAGCAAGGGAAACCGGAATTCCACATTGTATACCATCATCTTCTCCCCGCCGATCCTATCCCCTGTGGCGGGATCAACGGGGGAGATATCTCCATAGTTAAAACCTCTTACCGTGTTGATTCCTCCTATACGAAATTTTTGGTACACAGGCAACTTTCCACCAGCCCTACGGGTTATGTAACCCCAACGGCCTTGAAGCACGAAAGCGCTTTTCTCAAAGACAGGGAAATACCATGTGCTGCGGGCCAGGTATTTATTGAAGTACACGTCTCCTCCCAGGAATCCCCCGGCATATTCAAAGGTTAGAGAATTCACTGATCCCCGCCGTGTATTCCAAGGCCTGTCCTTGCTATCCCTCCTGATCCCCAAGGTAATGCTGCTGGTAACGCTGCGCCCCGCCATGTCTTTTATTATCAAAGAGGCAGTGTCTGCAATATCATCCACTTTTGCCTTGTCCCATGCATATTTTACAGAGCCTCGGGTAAATTCATCGAGTCCCAGGGGAAATCCCAGCCCAATAGCAGAGCCCAAACTGTCCTTAGTGTATTCCTCATATTTCCTTTCCCACTTGTACACATTGAATGAAAAGGAAAGGGGTTTGTCAAACAGCCATGGCTCCACAAACCGAATGTCAAACTCACTGCTTTTTCCACTGAGCCGGGCTGAGGCGCTAAGCCTTTGTCCGTAGCCAAAAAGGTTGTTCTGTGCTA
>JAMOVZ010000286.1 GCA_027061865.1 Desulfobacterales bacterium | reverse complement strand
TCAAAGAAAAGGGCTCGTCGACCCTAATGTAGATCTTACCATACTTGCGCGTCAAAAGGCTTCGCGCCTTGAGCATCTGGGTGAAGCTTTCCTTTTCCTTGGGCAGGCCTTCTTGTTCCCTGATGTAAGATTTCTCTTCCGGGATTCGATCATAGACCACCGAGACAGGCACAAAGATAATGTCTCTTGAGGCACCTTGGCGATAGGCATCTATCACAATGGACAAGAATCCCTTTTTGGGGAGTACCAACTTCCCACTCCTGCTCCTTCCGCCTTCAATGTAAAATTGGATTGAGTAACCTTCTTCTAAAAGGGTTTTTACATAGGCGGCAAATACCCGGGAATAAAGCCGGGCCCCTTGGAAAGTCCTCCGGATAAAGAAAGCTCCACAATTTCGGAAAATATGGCCCATGGGCCAGAAAGCCAGATTCTGGCCTGCTGCAATTCGTGGAACTGGCAAATAATGTTCAAAGATAACATAATTGAGCACCAAGTAATCAACATGACTCTTGTGGGAAGGGACAAAGACCAGCGGCCCTCTCCGAGCCCATTGCCTCAGCCTGTGAAATTGGGCTGAATCGAGATCAATGCCTTGAAACAGCCGCTTCCAGACTTGAACAAGTATCCAGCGGGCAATTGCTACATAGGTGGGACTGTAATCAGCCGCGATTTCCTCAAAGTACTGCTCTGCCTTTTTTCTCAATCCAAAGGCCTTTTTCTTGTCCCCTTTGGATAGCCTTTCTATTGCCTCGGAAACTCCAGGATCCTGTAACACCCTCTCCTTTACTTGCTGGCGGGACTTCATTACTGGCCCAATGATAACTCTTTTCTGGGCGTCTATCCTTTGGATGAGGAGTTCTTTCAGTTCTTGGGCAGTGGCTGCAAGTGGAGATGGTTCCAGCCTTTGCTTCATGTATTCTTTCAAATTTACAGGGGGGGCGAAGTCCACAAAGGCACTGCGGTGGTAGCGGAAAAAGAGAAAGATTTTCCTGATTGCTCCTGGATTGTCCCTGAACCCGAAAAGGGTATGCAACACCCCGCGGCGTTCTTTTTCTGGGACCTGTTTGTAGAGTATCAAGGTGGGCACCAAGAAGATAGGCTTTTCGGTCTCTTCCTGCAAACGCATCAAAGACACCAAGGGCTCTTCCTGTTGGCGGAGGAATCTTCGCTTGAAACCTTTGGGATCGATCAAACAGAGGAGTGCGGGCACACCCTTTCGAACCGTCTCTCTGATGAGCCTTTCTCGTATCTCCTTCTTTTTAAGGCGGGCTTTCAGGATTTGCCATATTCGAGAAAGGGGGAGGATAGGGGTCATGTTGAGATCAAAGGCCACCTTTGGATAGGGCAGCCTCCCGATTCGGAGGCGGTAGTGGTAGAGCAGATAGTCGAGGGCCCCCCTGTACTTGATCACATAAATGACAGTTCCCTTCTTGTGCATTTCTTTGAGGGAGGAGGCTGCCCCCTCGTCCACATGAACCTTCTTGAAGAGGGTATAGATCAGCCACTCCAAGAAAAAGCCGGGCTTGTGATCCAGTATGGAAGGGTCGGGGTATTTCTTAAAAAGCCAAGACATGGATTCCCAAACGGTGAATAATGATTTCTAGGAACCAATACGACAAAGTTTGGGAAAAGTGAAGCCTTTTAATCAAAGTTCTTGGTAAAGAGCTAAATTTGAATGTCATATAACTGGCAGAGAAGGTTAGGTTTTTGACACACCCATTGGCCTCTGGAACCCAGCTGCCCCAGCCCATTTGTCTCCTGGCCTTGTGAGTCGAACTTGAAACCCTTCCTTTCTTGCCTTGTAAACCTGAAAAATAGTTGCCCCAGCATACCCAGGGACAAGGCCTCTTTTTGATGAGGTGGTTAGCTTAAGTGCGCGGTATGAAAGTTGCAAGAACATGAACTGGATTCAGGAAAATTAGGATGGGAGGTGAACTATGAAAATCAAGGCTCAGAAGGGTTTCACACTCATTGAGATGGCCATAGTGCTTATCATTATAGGGATTATTATAGGTGCTGTGGTCAAGGGAAAGGACCTCATTCAGTCGGGCAAGCAAAAAAAATTCTATTCCAAATTTGTTCAGGCATGGGAGCTGGCCGTACTGAATTACTATGATAGGACAGGTAATGTACTTGGAGACGGCACGGTAAATGGAGGCACAGCTGCAACCAAGAACGGGCGGTTTGACAATATTAGTGGAGCCAACTTT
>JAMOVZ010000285.1 GCA_027061865.1 Desulfobacterales bacterium | reverse complement strand
GCATGAATGCCATCCACATGTTTGGCAGCTTTTGGACTGGATTGCTCTTAGCCCCTCTGGGGGTTGCTATACTTGGTGTCATCACAGAAAGGCTTATACTCCACAGGGTTTATGACAGGGATGTAACCTTCCAGCTCCTGCTGACCTTTGCCCTGCTCCTGGTGCTCGATGATGCAGTACGGCTCATTTGGGGGGCAGGATACCATCTTGTTGACCCACCTGGCTTGCTCTCAGGGGTGTTCAACCTCTTTGACCACTCCTACCCGGTGTACAGGATCTTCCTGGTAATTGCAGGGCCTATTGTAGGCGGGGCCTTGTGGCTCTTTTTCCATGGGACCAGGTGGGGGAAAATCATCAGGGCCGCTGCCATGGACAGAGAAATGGCGGAGGGAGTCGGTATAAATGTCCCTCTCCTTTTTACTGCGGTATTCGCCCTCGGGTGCTGGCTGGCAGGGATTGGAGGATCGCTGGCTGCCCCTTTTCAAAGCATTGAGCCGTCCATGGGCGAGAGGATAATAATCGATAGCTTCATCGTAGTGGTGGTAGGTGGTTTGGGAAGTTTCCCAGGGGCCTTTGTGGGGGCCATTATGCTTGGGCTCATCCAATCTTTTGGAACCGCGTTTATCGGCGAAATCCAGATGGCGCTCCCTTATGCCTTGCTGGCTCTGATCTTGCTTGTGCGGCCCACTGGATTGTTTGGCGTGAAACACTAACCAAGGTTTGTTCAATGAGGAAGTTACTCGCCTCCATATTTGTAGGCTCTCTCTTCTTATTGCCATTATTGTTTCCCGACTACTGGGTTCTTATCCTGGTTGAGATCCTTATCATGGGCTTTTTCGCCATGAGCTTTAATCTTCTGTTTGGTTATTCTGGTCTCCTTTCCTTTGGACATGCAGGCCTGTTTGGCGTAGGGGCCTTTGTTTCCGCCCTGTTGATAG
The DNA here is from genome assembly GCA_027061865.1 of Desulfobacterales bacterium. Lineage (GTDB taxonomy): Bacteria > Desulfobacterota > DSM-4660 > Desulfatiglandales > Desulfatiglandaceae > JALVMN01. The sequence goes on along the minus strand of JAMOVZ010000285.1, from coordinate 7,746 downwards.
AACAGGGTTATAGCTCCCTGTTGGTTCTCTTGATAGCTGGAACAATGGGTGCAGGGATTGTCTCACTGATAATAGGATTCCTCTGTGTCCAGCACGATGAGATCTATTTTGCCATGATAACCTTGGCATTTGGGATGATGCTGTTCACTGTGGCCCACAACTGGACCAGCCTTACAGGAGGAAGCGATGGGCTCCCCTTAATGAAAATACCCTCTATTCATCTTCTGGGCAACGAGTATTCCCTGTTTTTGCCGGGAGTGCTTTACTATGTAGTGCTTGTGGTCACCTCCCTCGCGGCCTTGCTCCTGTGGAGGTTGATAAACTCCCCCTTCGGATTGATCCTCAAGGGTCTCAGAGAAAACAAGAACCGCCTAAGATTTGCTGGCGGCAATATCAAGCTCATCCGACTGGTTGCTTTCATTATCTCTGGAGCTCTTTCGGGAATTGCGGGTGTGCTGTTCTGCTGGTTCAGCAGTATGGCCACCCCTGATTTCCTCCATTGGAGCTTCTCAGCCAAGCCAGTAATTATGTCTATCCTTGGGGGGGCTGGAGTATTTTTAGGGCCACTTTTTGGTGCTGCCATATTCTTTGTCTTGGAGCAGATCATAAGGCAATTTACAGATAACTGGATGATATTCCTTGGAATGGTGCTAATCCCCATTGTGCTTTTCTCTCCTCAGGGGGTACTGGGCTCATTCCAAGATATCCTTGAAAGACGTAAGAAATGAATACCCAAGCTATTTTGAAAGTGGAAGGCCTGGGCCACCGATTCGGCGACTTCAGGGTATTTGACAACATCAACCTTGAGGTAAAAAAGGGTGGAATAACCGCCCTGATCGGCCCGAATGGCGCAGGCAAAACCACCTTTTATAACCTGGTCTCTGGAATGTTCAAGCCCACAGAAGGGAAGATATTCTTCAAGGGAACCGATATCACGGGGCTGGATGCGCACCAAATAGTGGATCTTGGACTTGCCCGCTCCTTTCAAATTACTAATATCTTCCCCGAACTCACGGTCTTGGAAAACATCCTGATCCCCCTCATAATGCACACCAAAAAGGCCTTCAGCTTTTTGCGGGCCCTCAAAAAGGAGGTTCACTTACAAAACAAGGCCCGCGAGGTTCTCTCTACCCTTGGGCTGGAGGAGTTTGCCAACAAGAAGGCCAGCGAGCTTGCCTATGGGGACAAGAGGCTTATTGAAATAGGAATAGTGCTTGCAAGAGAGCCCGAGATGATCCTGCTGGATGAGCCCACTGCAGGCATGAACCCCGCGGAGACTGAGAAGATGATCCAGATGATCAACCACCTGGCCTCCACCCTGGAGACTACGTTCTTCATCACAGAGCACGACATGAATGTGGTCTTTTCTGTGTCCTCATACATTTATGTCCTTCACCAAGGAAGGCTGCTTGCCCAAGGAACTCCCGAGCAGATAAGAGAAAACGACAAGGTGAAAGAGGCATACTTGGGGGGAGGCGCCCATGCTTAATGTTGAGGACATTCATGTCTATATCCGTGACAGCTACATCCTCCAAGGGCTGAGCATTCAGGTTCAAAACGATGAAGTGGTGTGCCTCCTTGGCAGAAACGGGGCTGGAAAGACCACTACATTTCGGAGCATTATGGGCTATCTTCACCCCAAACGAGGTAAAGTGATTTTCAAACAAATTGATATAACATCTTGGCCTCCCTTCAAAATCGTGAATGCGGGGATTGGATTCGTTCCGGAAGACAGAAGAATATTTCATGATCTCACGGTCCGCGAAAACCTCGAGGTGGCCTTTAAAGAACGGCCAGAAAGACAAATATGGACCATTGAGCGTGTTTTTGATGAGATTCCTCTCCTTTCAAATCTTAAGGATCGAAAGGGCGGCCAATTGAGTGGCGGAGAGCAGCAGATCCTGGCAATCGCCAGGGCCCTTGTGACAAACCCGGAATTGCTCCTGCTTGATGAGCCGAGCGAGGGGCTGGCCCCTGTGATCGTTGAAAGGCTTGGGGAGCTTATCACTGGAATTAAAAAGGATGTAACTATCCTGCTCGCAGAGCAAAACGCTTATTTTGCCTTGGAGGTCTCTGACAGGGGCTACATAATAGATAAAGGGAGAATCACATACAGGGGATCCTCCTCTGAGCTCAGGTCAAACCGAGAAATACAGAGCAGATACCTCACAGTGTAACAGATGTTCACATAACACCAGACTGCGTTCCTCTTTTATTTTGACTTCATCCGGGAATTACCCTATATTTTCCTTTTCAAATATAGCGATAGGTTGGTCAGGTGCGAGTAGGGTCTAGACGGCTTAACCTTGTTCTTTGCAAAAGGGGGTGAGAGAGGCGAATACTAGATTAATGGCTAAGGTTTTACCGGTATTTCATTAACACCAAGTATAAGGAGGTTCCCATGAAAAAGTTTATTGTTGTAATGTGCGCGTTAGTCTTTACTTTTGGATTGGTTTGTGGAGCAGGTGCGGCAGAAATCAAGATTGGAACCTTGCTGGCCCATACTGGTCCTTTGAAGGAGTTCGGGCCTAACATTCAAAACGGTGTTATCTTGGCGGCAAAACAGATGGCTGCCGCTGGCTTTGAGATAGCACTTGTTCACGAAGACAGTGAAACTTCAGCTATCCCTGCTACCAATGCCGCTAAGAAGCTGGTAGAAATCGACAGGGTGGTGGCCATTATCGGGGCGCTGGCAAGCGGGGTTACGGTGCCAGTTGCAGAATCGGTCACTATTCCCAACAAGGTGATCATGATTTCTCCCGCCTCAACCTCACCTTTGATCACTGTCTTGCCAGCAGATCAGGGGAAGGACTTTCTTTTCAGGACCTGCCCCTCCGACGCCCTCCAAGGAGTAGTGGCTGGCCGCGTGGTAGCAAGCTATAACAAGACAGCCTCTGTGCTTTATGTGAACAATCCTTATGGACAGGGACTGGCGGAAGAATTCAAGCGCTCCTTTGAGAAACTGGGTGGCAAGGTGCTGGCCATGGTCCCTCATGATGAGAAAGCGGCCGAGTCCTATAATGCTGAGCTAAAAAAGGCCTTGGCAGGAAAGCCTGACCGCCTTTGCGCTTTCAGCTATCCTGAGCATGCAAAGATTTATCTGAAAGAGGCCATAGAGTTCTTCAAGTTCAGGCGCTTCTTCTTCTGCGACGGGACCAAGTCCGTGGATATAGTTAAGGCCGTGGGCGCCAAGTATCTGGAAGGGCAAATGGGTACCGCCCCTGGTTCAGCCGGCGGAGAGCCTTACGTAATCTTCAACGCCGACTACAAGGCCGAATTTGGAAAGCTTCCTCCCCTTCCCTTCATCACCAACGCCTATGACGGCACAGCAGTCATAGGCCTGGCTGCCTATGCTGCCAAGGTGAAAGGCCTGCCCTTGACTTCAACCAACATTCGCGACCAGCTCCGCTACGTGGCTAATCCTCCAGGTGAGGTAATTATGCCCGGGCAGTTCAAGAAGGCATTCGAGTTGCTGAAGCAAGGAAAAGACATAAACTATGAAGGGGCGGCCGGATCAGTGGACTTTGACAAGAACGGAGATGTGGTGACCCCTATTGAGATTTGGAAGTATAAAAACGGCAAGATCGTTACCGTTCGTATAGAGTATGAAATTAAAAGATAACTATATTCCGCTTTAATCCTTCCTTGAGAAGGGGGCAAGAAAGAAATAAAAACAGGGGGCCACGAACTTACGGCCCCCTGTTTTTATAAACCCATCTGTTTTGCCACTCGAGAAGTGTGGCCTCACTCAACTAATTTCGAGACCCTCTTTTCTTCCCCCAGAAGACCTTGAGGCCTGTAAATAAGGATGATTTCCAACAGGATACCGATAAACAAGAAACGAATATATGGAGCGCGGGCCTTAAGTGTATAAGGAAGCATATCTGTCATAAACTTTGTTCCTATCCAGATGCCCCATACAACGAAAGCACCCAGGATTGCCCCTTTATTATTGCCGCTTCCACCTGCCATAAGCATCACCCAGATGATAAACGTGCCATAAAGGGGGGTGAAAACGCTGGGCGATATGGCCCGCGTATAATGAGCATAAAGGGCTCCCCCAATTCCCATAATCATAGATCCCAATACAAGGGCCTGCATCTTAAACTTGAATATATCCTTTCCACTCATGGCAGCAGATATCTCATCCTCCCGTATGGCCCTCAACACCCTTCCCCAAGGCGAACGTATGGCCCGCTCAATCAGTAAATATATAATTAGCACCACCGTTAGAACTATCGCCAAGTAAACATAATTATAATGCTTTGGATCTACGAGCCAAGACAGGGGCTGAGGTAAGCCCATGAGACCGCGGGGGCCGTTAGCCAGCCACTGCTCGTTGTTGAAAATGAGCCTTATGGTCTCAGCAATCCCCAAAGTGGCTATTGCAAGATAGTCTTCCCTTAGGCGAAGTGTAGGGATTCCAATAAGATAAGCAACAATCCCGCAAACTATGGCAGCCCCGATCAATCCAACTATAAAGGGCATGTCCAGTCCGAATAATTGATGGACGTATCTGGCATACACCCCAGTGGGCTTCGGGGTGGTAATAAGGGCCGAGGTATATGCGCCAATACAAAAAAAGCCAGCAATACCAATATTAAAGAGCCCGGTATAACCCCATTGAATATTAAGGCCAAGGCAAAAAACACTGTAAATACCTGCCATTATGGCAAGAGAGACCAGATAAGCGCTAATCCTTGCGAGTTCTTCCATCAGTCAGAGCTTCCTCCAAAAAGTCCTTTAGGCTTAATCAAGAGAATCACAATCATGAGCATAAAGGCCACCGCAGGTTTGTAAGTGGGTAATAAAAAAGCCGTTGAGACCTGTTGGGCCACACCTATTATCAGCCCTCCCCAGAGGGCCCCGTAGACATTGCCTATTGTTCCCAAGATGGTTGCGGCAAAGAGGGGAATCAGGAAATTCCACCCCATGTAAGGATGAAGCTGCACATCGATCCCGTAAAGTATCCCTCCTGCAGCGCCGAGAGCTCCGCCTATCAGCCAGGTAAGCGTTATTATCTTCTCAGTGTTGATCCCGGATACCAGGGCAAGCTCCATGTTGTCTGCGGTAGCTCTCATGGCCTTGCCCATTTTGGTCTTTTGGAGGAAAAAATGAAGGGTTCCGACTAACAAGACAACGATAGCCAGTATAAGGATCTGGTCCGGCCGAATCTTGATCCCCAGGGGCAGCTCTACAGCATGGCGGAGCATTCCAGGACGGTAGAAAAGCGAGTCGGCGCCCCACAGGATCAGGATTATCATACGAACAATAAAGGCCGCACCCAGTGACGACATGGCAAGAATCACCGCACTGCTCTTTTTGGCCCTTAGCTTGCTAAACAGGATCCGGTCCATGGCTATGGCCAGCCCCCCGACCGCTGCCATGGAAACGGGAAATGCAATCAACATCCGCCAACCAAAAGAAAGGGGCCCAAAATTTGTATCAGGGACCCCCAGCCATCCAAGCAATCCTGTAACCAAAAAAAGCGCCACATAGGCGCCAGCAGTCATAAGGTCTCCGTGGGCGAAGTTGGCAAAGCGTATTATTCCAAACACCAGTGTAAGCCCTATGGCGCCAAGTGAGATAATGCTTCCAAATACCACTCCGTAAACAATCAGCTCAAGCATTCTTAGTTCAGCCCCCTAAATACAGTCGCCCTACCTCCTCGTTGGCCAGTAAGGCCTTGCCTGAATCATCCAACACGTTTTTCCCCATAGCCAGCACATAGCCGTGATCAGCCATCTTGAGGGCTTCTCTTGCATTTTGTTCCACAATGATGATGGAAACACCCGTATTGTTAATATCTACAATCTTTTCAAAGATCATCTCCACCATCAGGGGTGCAAGGCCGGCAGAAGGCTCATCCAATAAAAGCAATTCAGGGTTTAACATCAAGGCCCTGCCCATGGCCACCATCTGGCGCTGACCACCGGAGAGCTGGCCGGCTTTTTGCCCCCTTTTCTCCCTGAGCACCGGGAATAATTCATAGACCTCTTCCATCTGGGGAGTAAAATCGTCATTGCGGATAAAGGCCCCCATCTCCAAGTTCTCCTCCACAGTGAGTGAGGGAAACACATTATTTACCTGGGGCACATAGCTAATGCCTTTGCGCGCAATGCGATCGGGATTGAGGCCAGTGATGTCATCCCCTTTGAAGGTGATGGTGCCCTCACGGGGTTTGAGGATTCCAAAAATGGTCTTCAGCAGGGTTGATTTCCCTGCGCCGTTTGGGCCAATAATAGAGACAATTTGGCCAGATTTGACCTTTAGATTAACCTTGTTGAGTATGTTTAGCTCAGGAGTGTAACCTGCCGTGACATTTTTAGCTTCCAGAATAATCATCTATACTGCCCACCCAAATAGGCCTCTAGCACACGCGGATCGCTCTTGATCTCATCAGCACAGCCTTCGGCCAGCTTTTTTCCTTCACTCATCACAATGATCGGTTCGCAAAGATTCATCACCAGGTCCATGTCATGCTCTATCAGCAAAAAGGTGATCCCTTTTTCGTGGCACAGGGTCTGGATGTTGTCCATCAACTTCCGCATAAGGGTGGGGTTAATTCCTGCCCCAGGCTCATCCAACAATACGATCTTGGGATCTGCCATCATGCTGCGGGCAAGCTCCAGGAGTTTTTTCTGACCTCCTGAAAGCGAGCCTGCGTATTCGTCCTTGAGATGGATCAGCTCTACAAACTCCAATACTTCTAAGGCCTTATCCCGGATCTCCTTTTCCTGGGCCTTAACGGCGAATGGCCTCAACCAGGTATTCCAGATCTTTTCTCCAATTTGCCCCCCCGGCACCAGCATAAGGTTTTCAAGCACCGTCATTTGGGCAAATTCCCTGGTGATCTGGAAGGTCCGGTATATCTTTTTGCTGAAGATCTGATGGGGAGCTAGCCCGTGAATGGGTTCGCCTTCAAAGTATATTTCCCCTTTATCAGGTTTGTAATGACCCGTGATTATATTAAAAAGCGTAGTCTTGCCAGCTCCGTTCGGGCCAATGAGCCCTGTGATAGTCCCCTGACGCACCTCCAGACAGCACTCGTCCACCGCCTTGAGCCCGCCAAAGCTCTTGGCCACTTTGTCCACCTTAAGCATAATGGAATTCTGGTTGTTCCCTTTCTCCAGCTTATTCATATCCATCACCTCTACAGAGGGCCGCTCGCCTCTTACTTCAAAATCCTCAGTTCTGTCAACAGAAAAATACAAAAAACCTTTTTATCCCTTGAAGGTTACCCACTCTAGCTAACATAAAATAGTAACATAATGACTAGAGGCCCTCAAGGATCACTTAGGCCCAGGGGCCACAGCCAGCTCATCCTTTATTTTCTTTTTTATTGTAACCTAAAGCGTTTTCCACTATAGACTTGGGCATTCCAAAAAGCGCTCTATTTCCCCATTGTGCGGGCCTGGCTCAACAAAAGAATGCACCTATTGGGCTTATGAAAAAGGGACTGATTCAAGTTTATACCAGCTTGGCACCAGGGGCCATGACCAATTTTTCACCAATCGGTTTGGCCGTGAGGGCGGCCGGCCATAATTTCCACGTACACATCTTTGTATTTGACGGGCCCAGCCACACATTACGATCCCTGGAAATGCTTTCCACTTTTCTCACGCCTAATATCCAAGTCTCCCCGATCCTTGATGAGATCTCAACTCAATCGCTCACATATCAATTTGAAAGGGTTGAGCAGACACTCTCCCGAGGCAATATGGACATATTGATTCTCATGGGTGT
>JAMOVZ010000284.1 GCA_027061865.1 Desulfobacterales bacterium | reverse complement strand
GGGCCCAGACTGTCTGGGCCCTGCGATGTGCCCCTCATCTGAGGGTATTCCGGGTTCATTGCCCTGCTTCTGAAGGTCTCGACAGAGTCCCAATCGACCAGGCCGGCCATGTCTTCATAGTCTATCGTCTCAATTTTCTGGATTTCCATAGAGGTCCTGAATCCATCGAAGAAATGGAGAAATGGCAGGCTTGAGCGGATAGCAGCTAAATGAGCCACGAGGGCCAGATCCATTACCTCTTGGACAGATGCAGAGGCCAAGAGGCCGAACCCGGTGGTCCTCACCGTATTGACATCTGAATGATCGCCAAAGATGGATAGGGCATGTGTGGCAACAGCCCGGGCAGATACGTGGAAGACGCCGGGCATCAATTCCCCTGCAATCTTGAACATGTTGGGAATCATTAAAAGCAGGCCCTGAGATGCGGTGAAAGTGGTGGCAAGGGTCCCTGCTGCAAGGGCCCCGTGCACAGCGCCGGCAGCGCCTGCTTCAGACTGCATCTCCACCACCTTAACCACTTGGCCAAAAATGTTTTTCTTGCCCTTGGCCGCCCACTCATCGCAGTATTCAGCCATACTGCTCGACGGTGTAATAGGATATATTGCGGCCACCTCAGTCATGGCATAGGCCACATGAGCCGCTGCCTCATTACCTTCCAAAGTCTTAGTCTTTTTTCCCATGGCTATATCCCCTTTGAGCTAAAATGTCTTGTTTATGGATGAAAGAGAGTCCTTCTGGCCTTTGCCCAATCAAGAGCTATGAGAAGCAAGAAGGCCATCCTCAGGGTTTCCAGGGAGGCCTGGCTTCAAGATCCCTCTTAAGGGTGTTGTCCCATATAAGAGTGAGGGTTGCAAAATTCCCGGCGAAGGTGATACAAGGTGTATAACTTTCCCCCAGGAGTTTAGTACTTTACTGGATCAGGCCAAGTATTGTCAATGCCTTAACATGGAAAGGGAATATCCAAAAGGGCCTGTATTGGCTGTAGCCGCGGTTATTTTAAAGGAAGGCTCGGTGCTGTTAGTGAAAAGGGCCAATGAGCCTTCGAAGGGCGAATGGAGCTTGCCTGGCGGTGTCGTGGAATTGGGAGAGACAGCGAAACAGGCGCTCAGGCGCGAGATAAAAGAGGAGCTCTCAATAGAGGTGAGGCCCAAAGGGATCGTGGATGTGGTTGAAAAGATTGTGCGCGATGACAGGGGAAGGATAAGGTATCATTATGTTATCCTTGAATTCATGGCTGAAGCCGGCCTCATGGAACCAAAGCCGGGATCTGACGTGCTGGATTACAAATGGATGAAGGTAATACACTCAGACGCCCTAGCAGGCATTGATCAAGACATGAAGAAGGTGATCTCAAAGGCGCTCTCGGCCTCAAAGCAACCCCTCTGAGGCTACCTGATAATGTGGAACATTCTTTTCCAGTGAGGCCAAGACCAGTAAATGATAAAGGCTTTCCCCTTTACATACTCCAGGGGCACGAACCCCCAGTAGCGGCTGTCGTAACTGTGGTCTCGGTTGTCACCCATTACAAACAGGTGCCTGGGAGGAACTATCACAGGTCCAAACCTGGTATTGCGGTTTCTGTGGAGCTCTGTGTAATAGCCATGAGGATCAGGGTATAGCTTTCCATTTATATAAACCTTCTTTCCGATTATCTCTATCTTCTCCCCTGGAAGACCAATTACCCTTTTTATGAAGTCTTTGCTTTTGTCTACAGGATAGATGAATACTATTACGTCTTCCCGCTTTGGATGGCTAATTGGGATCAGGGTCTTTCGCAAATACGGAATTTTTACCCCATAGATGAATTTATTTACCAGGATATGGTCACCCACAAGCAGGGTCGGCTCCATGGACCCGGAAGGGATCTTGAAGGCCTGGACAACAAAGGTCCTGATAAAAAGGGCCAAGACGATTGCAATAAGGGCTGCTTCAGCATATTCCCGGATCAGCCCTTTTTTCCTGACCTTGCTTTTTAGGGAGTCTTCCTTGGCAGACAAAAACCGGAACTTCCTTTTCTCTAAAATAAATTTCCACGGGAATGTAATTTTAATCCAGAAGTTTGTAAAGCTATTTTTGCTGTCTGCCGATACATAAATTGATCTAGCCCTGGGCAAGGATTTTTATGGGAGTTTCAGCTTAGGGCCTGGGCAGCGGTTTTAGGTGGGTAGTGTTTCAAAATAAGGTAAATTATTATAATTTAAGATTAAAGGTTGACAAAT
>JAMOVZ010000283.1 GCA_027061865.1 Desulfobacterales bacterium | reverse complement strand
TAAACCAATGTAGGTACGAATATTCCTATCAATGAGCAAGGGTGGGGTAAGACTGGAAAACATTTCAGAAGCTCAGGTGAATTTCTTTTTTATTATCAGTGATCATTGTGATTCCTCAAAACCCATTAAGAAAGTGAGTGGATCTACCAGTGAGAATCGAGGACTAAATCTCGGTGATATGGTGTACTTGGTCTACCAAATTGAATTTACATACGGATAGGCTAATATCTTTTTATCTTTGGTGATTAAAGTCGCTCCGTTTATCCTTGCAGTAGCTACAATAATTCGGTCTGCAGGATCTGCATGGAAGGAACCGGGAAGTTGACAAGATTCTATTGCAATGCTGGGGGTCAGCTCAAGAATCTGTATTCCTGTCTTTTCAGTAGCATATTTGAGCCACTGTTCAGAGCCCATTTTCATCTGGATTCGTCCTTTGGATGCCATCATGGCAAATTCCCATATGGAAATAGAGGCAATAGCCCTTTCATCCACAGGTGTCCGTTCTATGAGATCATAAGCTCTTTTAGAAAGTCTATCCGGCTCAGTTAAACTCCAGAACCATACATGGGTATCCAACAAGATCATCAGTCTAGTTCCCAAGCACTTTCATGAACCGCTGGTTCAGTTAGGTCTCCAACAGTCTGACCTTGTCCTTGTAAGGCGCCTAACAGAGGATCTTTACTTTCATCTTTGTGGACAGAGGCCAGCTTGGCAACAGGCTTGCCACGCTTAGTAATAATGATCTCTTTGTTGGTTTCCTCCACTTGTGAAAGTAGTTGAAAAAACCTTTTTCGGAACTCTGCTGCTGAAATATCCATTAGAGTCTACCTCCTTTCAATGTGTACATTTTAAAATGTACAACTGACCCTGTCAATGACTTTTCGCGCATATAACTCTTAGAAACTCTTGTTTTTTCTAATAGGCAGGAGCCCAAGCTGCTATTATGCCATTTTGTGAGAAATTGCGCATAGTAAAACCAATGCTGGGTTTTAAATTGGCAAGTTTTACTCCCAGATGGTGAAACAACACAGAAATCTGTTAGAAATGTTCAAATTATGCAGCGGACATGATGTTATAATGATAAAGAATCCAGAAGCCAGGGATTAGTGAACTTCTAGTTAGGAGTTTACGGAGAGGGGAAGGTGGGAGATTTACCCGCACGAATTGTGGCAGGCTAGACGGCTAGGCAGAGAGGCTGCGCAATATATGACCTGGGTGTGGTCAAAACACCACCCCGGGTATTTTTTTCACTCCATCTCCTTTAACCATTTGCAGTCTGCAGTTAAACCTAAAATGGGTAATAAATGTAGGCTTTTTAAAAGCAGAAAGGGGGTATAAAAATGGGTTGGGAAGTGGAGTTGAGTGAAATGGGAATACCCATAAATTGGAATGTTAAGGATTTTCAGTGAGGAATGGGATGAAGAATATTAGGGCCATGGCGGGCAAGGAGGCAAGAAAACTCACGCCAAAGAATGCCCCGTAGCCCAGCCACTCTGCCAGAAAGCCGCTACCAACCCCGGCAAGCACTCCACTTATGTTCATAAGCCCTGTCCCGATTGCAAAATGGGCAGCCTTGAATCCAGCAACGCATGTGCGCATGAGATATGTAACCAGCACAGAAGTGCCCAGCCCTCCTGCAAACTGGTCAAAGGCGTGAACCGAAGCAACAAGGACAATATTTGAAGCCCCTATGGCCGTGGGTAGATCCGCCCCTGTATTCAGGGCCACAAATGTTTGCAAGTGATAAGCCAGGGCCATGTACACTAAATTGGTGAAGTTCTGGGCGATTAGAAAAGGCCATATGGTCTTCCTGAGGCCGTGCCGAGCAATAAGCCATCCTCCAATCATTGCCCCCACAATGGAAAACGGCAAACCCACGGCCCCTGAAATCCACCCATAATGG
>JAMOVZ010000282.1 GCA_027061865.1 Desulfobacterales bacterium | reverse complement strand
CCAATAGCCTCGCTCTACATCCAAGACGAAACCAAATACCGCCTTGTCTTTTCTCCTTTTCCAGCCGAGGTTGATTCGCCACAATGTGGCAGCATGGCCATATTTCAATGTTGCAAGTGTCTGGCCTTGATCATCCTTGAGCTTGGCTGTCTTGACGACAGGCCTTCCATTTCGCTCGGGAAATTTGATGGCTGTCTTGAGTTCAAAACCCTGGCGCAGTCTTTCTTCTTCATCGGAATTGATCCGATCACGCCGTTTAGTAGATACATTTTGCATCCTGAAGAGGTTGGTCCAAGGCATAGGCAGATCGCTTCCACAGTTAGTGCATTTGTCTGGGCCTGGCGGATCCTCGATCTTGTGAAGGTATCCGCACTGGCTGCACAATACCCCTTGGTTGGTTATGCCTTTTTCATCGGCATCCACTGGAAGTATCACCTTGTTGATCACATACCTTGCCCCCTCATGATAGATGATGGAGCGGGGACCAAATTCAGAGATTGCAAGGAATCGAGGCCTTGAGAGAAACTCTCGGTTCTCACTTCTTAGCCTTCTTGCAGGAATGTAGGCAGAGAGGGGAAGCCGCGGAAAATTGTAACCAGGGATAAAACCCTCGCTTGCAAAATAGCGATAGCTATAGAAGTCTGATTGAAACTGCTCATCGCTCTTTCTAAGAAGATCCAACTGCTTTTCAGCCTCGTTTCTGAGCCTTTTGGCAAGATCTCTATCCCTTTGAGATCTCGATGCATCCAAGATTATCTTTGACTGCCTCTTTTGTTGTGAAAGGGCAGACAGATATAGATTCTTCCAGCGAACGCAAGCATTTTCAAAGGATAGAGGTACCTGATTGAGCACTTGATCCAGCCATGAATCCGCCTTGTCTGCACTGCCAAACATCATTTCAGAAAAGGCCTTAATCGCATCTTGAAGTGCCTCTTTTGCCCGCTTCTTCGCCCTTGCCACAGCATTTTTGTCAGCTAGGGCCTGCTTGACATGATCACGCAGATCCATTGAAGGGGTATCACCATCTGTATCCAGAATTTCTGTTAGACTGCTCTTGAGATCGAGACGAGATTCATATAGCCAGATTGCATGGATGTGGGATTTGAGTAGATCTTCGTTTGCAAGGTCGAGTCTAGGTGGAGAAACTGCCCCTGCTACCATCAATTCAGGACGTTTGAAGAAATATTGATCATGAGGACTTCCTGCAGCACAATAGGTCAGGATAAAGGCTGGCTGGCCGCTTCTTCCAGCCCGGCCGCTCCTCTGGGCATAATTGGCAGGGGTAGGAGGCACATTTCGCAGGCCGACTACATTGAGCTGGGATATGTCCACTCCAAGCTCCATGGTTGGCGAACAAAAAAGTAGAGGAAGGGTGCCTTCACGGAATCTCTTTTCACGCTCTTCTCTTTCATCTGCCGGGACCTGCGCAGTATGCTCTTTGGCCTCAAGACCTGTGAGTTCTCTATTGTCCGATTGATAAAATGAGACGAAGAAGGGATTAGTCCGATGGCCTTTTTCCGGGGCTCCTGGCACTCTTATAGGGTCGTTTAAGCCTTCGGTCCCTTCTCCAGGAAGCCAACAGAATCCAGAGGCGTTTAGCTGATAGCCAGTGAGTTTGTCCTTTCCTATGTTCTCAACCCGCTGAACCAAGCCTGGTATGCATAGGGCATCCAAGAGGTTTTGGATGATTTGCTGGACATCTTCTACCTTCAGTGGCTTCTTAATGGAGGATAAGGTGCCATGCCTTTTAAGGAATAGGGCAAAACCGCCCCTTGGAGAAATGAAGACATGATTTTCTGGAATCCGTCCCCCCGGCCTCGATATAGGAAATGCAATGCTTGCCTGGACCATCCGCTCATTTTCGTCAATGCCCCAAGGCGGTATGAGGTATTGAGAAGAGTTGTGCTTTATCCTTTCTTGCTCTTGAGGATCCAAATAGCCAACCCTGATGGCCAGCTCTCTTCGCAGGTAATCAAGCAGTACCTTTGAGATGTGTTCCCTTTCCTCTGGGGTAGCATCTGCCAGGACCGGATGAAAGGTACTCCATCTGTCATGGTCCCGGCAAAATTTACTAAGGGATAGATATTCGATTTTTAGAAGGCCTGTCTGTTCGAGATTAGGGGAGGTTATGCGCCAGCCCCGTTTGAGGTCTCTGTAGATGTAATAGCCGAGGATGTCTCTCAAGGTCCTGTCAGTCTCTTCGCGCTGCAGGTATTCTACCTCAGGATTTAGTGCGTA
>JAMOVZ010000281.1 GCA_027061865.1 Desulfobacterales bacterium | reverse complement strand
GCACCCTCATTACCGCCGCCCCGATCCCTGCATGACCGATATCGCGCATCATTTTCACCATAGAGTCAATAGATGGGCAAAGGAAATTGTACCATCTTATCCTGTCGGCCGGGAATTCAAGATAGGTCTCAGGGGTTGTGCCCTTTGGAGCAAGGCGCTTTGGCTGAAATGGAAACAATCTAACACACATCTTGGTCACGATACCCAGGGAGCCCATCCAGCCGATGTTTCCGCGAAGAAGCCCCCTCAGGTCAGGCCCGAGCCCCTCGCCCCAGAATGGATTATCCCCCGTGGCTAGTGAGCCCAGCTTGAGGATGCCCCCCTGCGGGAGCACCCACTCAACCCCCATGATCCTCCTGTTTGCCATGCCGAGGCGGTAGTTCAAGGGCGAGAAGCCCCATGAGAGGTGATTTGCCACTACACTTGCCTGGGAGCCACCCCCTGGCACCATGGTAAACAGCCCGTGCTTAAAGGCCTCCGCTTGCAATTGCCCGTAGATCACCCCTGGCCCAAGGGTTGCAGTCATATTCTTGGGATCAATTGTCAGCTCATTCAGCCTTTTTAGATCTATGAAGAGTATGCCTTTTTGCCGGGGGCCGGCCTGGGTAAACCAAAAAGTGCTTGCAGGGGTAAAGGGGATTGAGTAGCGGTTGGCGAGCTGGAGTATTTCTTGAACTTCCTTGGTAGAGCCGGGTAGCACCACGCAGGCAGGAATTGCGCCAAGAAGCCTTGCCTCGGCATTGTGAAATCCTCGGTCCTTGAGGCCGTATGCCTTGCAGATCTCCGGGTCTCTTGAGACGAACCGGGCCCCAACTATGCCCTGTAACTGCTTGTATACTTGGTTACTGAACATGAAGTCCCTCACAACGATGGCAAAGTAAAAGTGTATCTGGCAATAATAATGTGCCGCTTTGGGAACATCCCGTTTTCCTGCTAACACGTGAGATCTTTTGTGGGACAAACATGAATTTTCCCCCAGCTATTTAATGTTGTTCTAGGTCATAGAGGCCTAAGCAATGGGCAACTATCTCGGCGATATCGTAAAGCCTTATGGGGGCCCCGGTTTGTCTGGCGGCCCTAGTTAAATGCTCTAGGCAGAATGGGCATCCGGTAACAATGACCTCTATGCCAACATCTATTGCCTCTTTCAGCCTAGAATGGGCTGTGGCCATGGCAAAATCTGGGAATGCGTTCATCACTCCACCCCCTGATCCACAGCAGAGGGTGTTTTCCCGGTTCCTGGGAAACTCCACCAGCTCAATGTCCTCAATAGCCATTAAGAGCTTTCTGGGAGAGTCGTATTCGCCGTAGGTTCCTCTCCTATAGATCTTTGGGGGTGAGGTAAGCCCCCACTTGCCCCTAGTTCCACTCCAGGGAATCCATTCCTCGCTAAGTCTGCCAAGATTGCAGGCATCATGGTATGCTATCTTTTTTCCTGCCAAGGCGGGGGGGAGCGGATGAACAAACTGTAAGGTGTGCTGGCGGGTCATCAAGGTGTCCAACAGTTGCGAGGTATGTAACACTCTATATGGCATCTGGTTAGTGGCGCTCCCCAGTAATTTTGGGTAATCCACTTTCCAAGTCTTGTAGCACTCAGCACACCCGGTAACTATTGTGTGGAGACCAGCTCGTTCCAAAAAAGATATGTTTGCTTCTGCAATTGCTTTTGCTTCAGTCGCCATGCCAGCCACGTACAGGGGCCTTCCACAGCAAGGATTTGGAAATTGGGCAAAGTCAAGCCCTGTGGCTGATAACACGTTTTGCGTCACCTTTAAAAGGTGTCTTTGATTGAAAAGCATATTGCATCCAGGGAAGAATACAAGTTGAGGAGCGGATGAGCTGCTTAAGGTTTCTGGATTGCTGGGGAGCTTTTGCACGCCATATGGGTTGCCCGTCTCAAGCACGCTTTGAGCAATGGCCTTAAGAGGAGGTGGAGGGGCACTGCCTTTTTCAACCGCCTTGATCCTCAATGTCTCAAGGATCATGAGGGGCTCAAGGTCAAGGTTCCTTTTGCACCCTACATCACAGGCACCACAAAGATTGCACTTGTAAATAATATCAATGGCAGTGGAGGAAAACTCCAAAGAGCCCTCCAAAAGCCCCAAGGCCAGCTTGCACCGGCCAAGGGCAGAGTAAGAGTCAAAGAAGTAATGCATGATGCTAGGGCACTTGATTCCATGCCTTATGCCAGGTGTATATATGTGGTCCACCCAGATGCAGCCCTTGCATCCACAGCAATTAAGGGCATCCCATTGGTAATCTTCAAGCTTGATGTCTACCACCCCAAGTTACCCTCCTCACATTTAACGCCTTACCCCTCACTCCTCACTCTTACAAAACCTTTCCAGGATTCATTATCTTGTTCGGATCAAGAAGTTTCTTTGTTTGGTGAAGTATCCTTTTGTAATTGGGCTCCACCCTTTGGTACACGGCTTTGGCAACAAGTGGGCTGTTAATTCGGGTGAAGTGGGCGCCTAGGTCCAGGGCCCTTTCCAGGATATCCGGAATCAGGGAATTGATAAGTTCCTTTTCCTTTTTTTCAGCAGGATCATAATAAAAGTGGAATTCCATGTGGGCCCCTGCAGCATACTCCAGCGGCTGGACATAGACTCCGACACAGGCAGAATCATGTCCCCTTTCCTTGCATGCCTCCTTTACAGAATCCATAAACAAAGGGGCCCTTTCAAGCTGGGTTATGAAGAAGATATCTTCATATGCGCCCTTAAGAGCCGTTTTCCAGTAAGGAGCCGTGTCACAGGGCTTCCTCAGGATATGAGACAGATCGTGGCCGATTTCATCTGAAGCGCCGGCCTCTTCCCACAGGACGGAAGGGAATTTGTCGCGTAAAAGGTCCTGCAGGGCCTCTTCTTCGTATGCTATTTTTTCATCTGGGAACCACCTGGGTCCCCCAAGGACCAACAGGGCGGCCCATCTCTCCGCTGGCTGAGCCCCAAATATCAGCTTAAAGTTGGTGGAGTTCAAGATTAAGCACTCGTTACCCAACCTTAACCTTTGAATGGCGTAAACTAGTTCTACTGCTTGCTCCAAGCTTTTAGACTGAAGCAAGAAGGTCTTATTTGGGTTAGGCCTCCACTCCACCTTAACATTTGCCCAAGTGACCACTCCCATGGTGCCAAGTGCCCCTTGAAGAAGCCTTAAAGGATCAATGGGGCCCGGGCCATAAGGATAGGTGCCATCGGCAAAGTTGCTAGGGTACCCAATTGGGCTGGCAGAACCAGTCCTGAACCGTTCGCCTGTAGGCCAGATCAGCTCCATGGACAATAGCGGTTCGCCCATTTCGAATTTAGGGTTTAAGGGGGGCTCACGGTCAAGTAGCGTGGTGATAACAGAGCGCTCTGGTAATGGAAGCAAAGGATTCATTACCATCATCCCATGAGGGCTGAGTTGGCGGGTGAGTTGAACCCATGTGACTCCAGGCTGGATTTTTACCATCCTGTTTTTCGTGTCAATGGAGAGTATGCGGTTCATAGGGCTCAAGTCCAATAGGATGCCGCCGGGGCACGGGTGGGAGCCGTAATGTAGAGGCCCGCCTTTTGAACTCCTCGGTGTGACAGGAATTCGGTGATGATTGGCCACTTCGATGGCCGCCTGGACATCTTTGCTGTCCCCGGCCTTCACTAATGCCAAGGGCAAGGAACAAGGCTGGTGAGCACCAATAGGGCCGGGAACGGATAACCTCCGGAAGAGGTGCTTTAGAGCCAGGGGATTCGAGATCACCTTGTCCCTTCCCAAGGCATTTTCGAGTCTCAGTACCGGATTGGGCATGCCTTTTTGGACCCTCGGAATTCTTGTATCGCCATGGCGAAAGAGATAGATAGAGGGAGCAGCTTATACCACATCTTATAGATTTTTTGGAGCCCCTATCCAATAGACCTTCCTGGATTCCCGAATTAAGGCTATGGGATTGGCCTGGCTCATCTGGCATGGACGCCCTGGCAGGCCTTAGATGGCTTGAAATTGATATATCAAGATATTAATGAATTAATATAATCGAAATTACAAAATACAACAAAAAAATATTATAAATTAAAATTGAAAACTTTTTTTACTTGATTTATGAATATCAATACATTAAACAAGAGCTATGGCAAAAAAGATGTTTTCAACCCAGATAAACAAAGAGCTCTTAAAGGAGTTCAAGAAGCTGGCCATAGATCTGGAGCGCCCCATAAATGATGTGCTGGAGGAGGCGATAAGGGATTTTCTGCGCAAACACGGGATCAAGTTCAAGAAAGAGCAGAAAGGTAGATCATGAAGGAATCACGTCGTGAGGCTCCTGGCCCCTACCATCGCATAATGGCCTCGGTTGCCTTCTATCTTGCAAGTGCAAACTCCACTTTCGCAGGAACCCTCACCTTTCAGCGCGAACACCGTGAAGGGCTAATAATGTTTGGCGCAAAAGAAGAATACCGCAAGAGCGCCCTTGCCAATCTCAAGGAGATGATCCTTTCTGAATTGACCGATTACCTCAAACTGGAGCCTGCCTTGGCCGGCATAGGGTTATCGGATAAGCACATCAGGCAACTGGCCCAAGAGGTCCTCAAGACAGAGATCCTGGACGAGCGGCTCGATGGAACAGACTACTATCTTAAGGCAAGACTGGTGGCAGATCCGGAAGGGGTGGGGCAGGCAATAGAGTTCATAGAGCAGATAGAGGAAAGGCTGCTTGCGCTTGACAAAGCAAAGCAGGCCGCTGAAGAGGCCTTAAAAGAAGTAGAAAGGCTTGAGAAGGAAATCAAACTTGCTAAGGCAAAGGTAGAGGCCTTCAAGGTGCCCGGGCCTGCGGCACAAGAGGAGGCGCCTGACATTTCTGCCTGGTTTGAAAGGGCTGCTCGGCTCTTTGAAAAGGGAGAATACAAGGAGGCAGCAACTCTTTACACAAAAATTCTTGAGGTGGAGAAAGACAATGTCTCATCCCTTCTTAACCGGGGTGCCGCATTTTACAGGATGGGTCAATATGAAAAGGCCCTCAGGGATTTTGAGAAGGTGGTCGAACTGGATCCTTTTAATGCCATTGGGTTTAATAACAGGGCAAGCACCCTTGTAAACCTTGGTGACTTTCATCAGGCCCTCCAGGATTACACCCGCGCCATAGAGCTAGATGATAAATACGGAGAGGCATATAGGAACAGGGGCATTCTTTACCTGAAATACTTAAGAGACTATGAGCGGGCCTTGGAAGACTTCAGCCGCACTGTGGCCCTGAACCCTGCGGATCCGCGGGGTTACCTGGGCAGGGGCATTGTACTGTCAAATCTCGGAAGATTTGAAAAGGCGCTCAAAGACTACGACCAGGTTCTTTCCCTTGGAGGTGAGTGGGCCATTCTTTTCTACAACAGGGCAAATGCCTTGCTGAGGTTGAGCAGAGTTCGTGAGGCCATTGAAGACTACACAAAGGCCATAGAAAAAGCCCCCAACAAAATGGCCTACTATTACAACAGGGCTATTGCCTACGGGATGGCTGGAATGTATAGTGAAGCCATCCTTGACTTTGACAAAGTAATTGAGATGAGCCCAGAGCATGCAAGGGCTTATGTGTTAAGGGGGCTTTTTTACCTAAAGGCCGGAGAGCCGGACAAGGCGCGGGCAGACTGGGAGAGGGCCCAAGAACTGGGAGACGACACTGGAATGAGGCGCTACCTAAAGGCCGTGGAGTTGTAAAAAGGACCGCCCTAGATGGGGAGATAGCGATGTGTTGGTGAGGCAATAAGGCTCTGAGGGTTTATAGAGGCAATAAATTTAAGCTTCTACGCGGTTTTTAAGTTGAAAAATAACAAAAGTTTTGCTAATTTTTCGTGCGGCTTTCTCAGGAAGCAGCTTATTGGCCCCTTTTAAGGGGGGAGCGGTTGGTGGGTAACCTTAAATTAAAATAGAAAGGAGGGTAAAATGAACAAGGCAGATTTGGTCAATGAGGTGGCAAAGGTGGTGAGTACGAAGAAGGAGGCCCAGGCTGCGGTAGATTGTGTGTTTGAAACCATCAAGAAGGCCCTGAAAAAGAAAGACACCGTAACGATCATAGGGTTTGGGACCTTTAAGGTGGAGAAGAGAAAGGCCAGGTGGGGCCGCAATCCTCAGACAGGAGAGAAAATCAAGATCAAGGCCAAGAAAGTCCCCAAATTCGTGCCTGGCAAGGCCTTGAAGGAGGCGGTAAAATAGCAGAGCGCCTTTTTATCATTTAAAACAAATTAAGACAAACAACCAAGCGGAACCCCCAGGCCCGCTGTGGCGGGCAGGCCCTCATCAGCTGCATTAAGCAGGTGGGGGTTTTTTATTGCCCACTGTGTCAGGCAACGGGGTAAGAAAAGGTTTTTCCGTGAGGCAAGTGTATGAGTTGGTCAAGGATGCCCGCCTTTTTCACCTCTTCCCTCAGCTCTAGCGGTGGATAGAACACAGGCTCATCCCCCAGCCTGAAAGTTCCCCAATGCACCACCATCAGGTGGCGGGCCTTCAAGTCTTGGAAGGCCTTGACCACCTCTCCAGGACTCAGGTGGGTTTGCCTCATAAACCATCTTGGCTCGTATGCCCCGAGGTTGAAGATTGCTAGATCAATGGAAAACTCATCACCCAACTCCTTGAAGCCCTCAAAGTATGCCGTGTCGCCAGAAACTAAGATCGAGGGGCCGGATCTAGTCTCAATGAGAAAGGAACCCCAAAGGGCGGTGTTTACCCCTTTGAAAGGATTTCTCATGGTCCAGTGGTGGCATGGGAGCAATGTGACCCTCAGGTCTCGCTTTTCGTAACATTCAAACCAGTCAAGGGAGGTCACCTCCCTTAGCCCATAGTTGTGGAGCAGTTCTTGGTAGCCAAGCGGTGAAATGGCATGGGGCCTATTGGGTAATGACCTGAGGGAGCGGCCATCAAGATGATCGTAGTGGCCGTGGGTTATTAGAAGATAATCTATTGGGGGCAGGGAACGGATATCATTATGATGCAACGGGGTAAAGTCCTTTATGAAGGGAAAGGGGCCAAAGAATACTGGGTCAACCATGATGTATTTTCCAGCATCTTTGATGAGCAATGTTGCATGTTTGATAAATGTGATGGCCAGCCCCCTCTCTTCCTTGATCCTGTCCCAGTCCATGGTGATGGGGATCACTCGTTCTTGGGAATACAAGTGTGAAAATCTATTTTTGGCTATGAGCTTCCAATAGAGAAGGCGCCATAGGCTCCCATGCTTCTGTTGGCCGGAGGCCGCAGTTTTGTCCTCCGCTCCTATCCCCCAAGGTCCACGGGCTTGGGCTCCTGGAAAAGGATTTACAAACCTTTCTCCCCGGTGATGAAGTTTTTTGGAGGCTATCCTTCTGAGGCTCAGCCGAGAAGGTTGGGGTGAGGGATGGGCACTCATGGCAAGATCACCCATAAAATTCCAGGAGTAAACGGGCAAGGGCGGTTTGGGGCAGAGCCAGACAGCTCATAATGAAAAGAGCATGTTGAAGAGGAAGCGGCGGCCTCTATGGGATCCCCTCAGGGAGCAGAAAAGGATGTCAGCATGCACCATCTATTCTCTATTCCGTTTTTTGACCAGCTCTATAAAGGCCTTGAGGCTTTCCTCAGAGCCGAATGCCTCCTTGTATAGCTGCTCACTCCAGATGGACAGCCCCATCTTGAAGATCTGATGGATTACCTCATCGGCCTTTTCAGGGCCTTCCATCTTTAATATCTGGTAGAGGAGATCATCCGGAACCTTTATGGGATAGACGGCGGTAGGGGCCTGGGAGTCGTCCTTAAGGTACTCCTGGACGCTCTTGAGGATCCTGAGGTCCATGTATTTTTTCTTGTATTCCTCTTCGTTCATTTTCTAGTATGCCTTTGACTTTTAAAAAAGCATAGGATGAAACCGCGCCAAAGTCAATATTATCAATGGGGAGGTAGAGGGTGTTCAGCTCGCCGGATGAGGAGAAAAGGTATCAGGAGTTTTTGTCATCTTGGAAGGAGGATCCAAGTGGAGTGAAAAAGGCATTCCTGGAGCTTGTAAAGATCCTCTCCTCCATGGAGGGGACTGCTCTTTGGTTTCGTGTGAGAGAAGGGGTTAGTTATTCTTTGAGAGCAGGCCAAAAGGGCAAGAGAAATGGTGAGCGCCCCTATTATGCCCTCATGGATGTGGTTGAAGATGCCGGGGAGGGCAGGTGGCTTTCGGTCTGCTTCTATAGTGACCATGTGACCGATCCAGGGCAAAAGGGGAACCTGATTCCCCAGGGCTTGCTGAACGAGGATGGTTACTGCTTTGATGTGGATAAGTATGACCAAGGGCTCATATCCTACTTGGAAGCCAGAATCAGGGAGGCCCATGGCAATGCCCTTTCTGAGAATTAAGTCAGATACCGGACCATTATGGGGATAGCCACAAAGGTGCCAAGGGAGCTTCCCAGATTTGTGAGCACCACCACCAGCAGGATCCGGGTAATCTTATTCTTCCAGAATCCTTTAATCGTTGTTATGTCTTGAGGCAGGCTCTCGAAGTCCTTAACTTTTGGCCTCCGCAGAAATATTTCCACAAGCCCTGCCACCCATCCAGCCGCCACCATGGGGTTTAGGGAGGTAAGAGGGGAGGCAGCCATTGCGCTAAGAACCGTGAGCGGGTGTGCGAGCGCTGCAGCAGCTCCCAGGCCTGAAAACAGGGCATTTGCCAGCACCCACCACTTGAGCATCTCTCCACCCACAGAAGGCCCTGCAATGAAAAAACCAGATATCATGAGGGCAATGATCAGACCAGGGATAACCCACTTAAGCACCCCAGCCAGCTTTCCTTTTGGCCCCAACTCTTCAAGCCGT